>JAWXUY010000026.1:0-12893 GCA_044425885.1 bacterium
CTATTTTCTTCTATATCTTCAAAGTTTACCTCAAAATCAGTAGGCTTAAATTCCCCATATTTTAACTGCTTTATTAAAGCTTCTACAGAAATAGCTGTTATTTTTTTTATTCTATTAAAAAAATAGTTATATTTGGGTGAAGATTTTAATATATTATTTATATTGTCAGTCTTGTACATATCATTTACTATCTTATCTAGTTTATCATAGATATCTTTTTTATTTAAAACTTTCCAGTCATCGAATTCACTGGTATTATTAAATACTTCTATGCTAAACTTTTCAAGTATCTCATGATATAAATTGCCGAGTTTTAAATTGTTTAATAGGTCTACATCTCTTTCTCTCAAGTTTATATTATACTTTAAAAAATAAGAAAACGGGCATTTATTAAATTCCTCTAGTTTAGACACGCTAGAAAATAGCTTATTATTATTATACATATATTCTAAATTCTCTTTTGTTATAAAGTTATCGTTATTAGACTCTAATTTCTCTATACTTTCTTTTATTTGTGTAAGCTTTTGCCCATACTCATAGTCAATATTATCATCAACATCATCATCTAAAAACCATTTAAGAACATCTTGTAGCTCTAAATTTTCTTTTATGGTATTAAATAAATCAAAATTTTTAAATAAATTATCAAATATTATCTCATGGGTTGAGTATAAATCTAATTTTATAAAATCTATCTTATTTTCTTGCTCTACTTCTTTATCTTTAAGTTTTGGAAAAATATCTTTAACTTTATCTATAACCATAGATGGATTTTTAACACCGCCATCGAGATTGCTTATAGCATAAGATAAATATATTTTATCTAGAGGCTTTAACATAAGCGAATATATTTTAAGCATATCTGTTACAAGCATCGTTGTTGAGCTATTACGCATCTCTATGCCGTTATTTCTTAAAATAACTTTTTCTAAGTCTGATATAAAAGGTGATTCCTCTTTATAAGCTGGCACAAAACCATTATTCATAGCTAATAAAAAAATTACTTTATTATTAGTAATTTTAGTACGGTCAAAATTACCTATTAGTATTTGATCTTGCTTTGGAGGTATTATGCTTATTGTTTCTTTTTCAAAACCAGATTTTAGTATCTTTAAAAATTCTTCCAGAGTTAACTCGTCTTCACCCATTATATCAACGAATTTTTGCAGTATCTCCCCTATGCTATTAAATACCTGTATATGCTCATCTAAATTACCAGTATTTTTAATAATATTTTTATCAAAAAGGTCTTCCTCTCTTTTTATAATAATATCTATAGTTTCTTTTACTTTTATATCTATTATAAAATCAATTATTTTAGTGCATATTTCAAGAGACGTATACTTTTTAGTTTTTTTGATATCTAACTTAGACATAGTCAATAAGAAGCTTTTTCTTAAAGAGTTAATAAATTCACTGTTAGAGCCATAAGTAAAATCCTGTTGCCATCTAAAACCTTTTATTTGATATTTTAGAGCATAATTCTCTAATAAATTAATATTTTCTTTTGTTAAGCCATTTATTTTTAGAGTGTCAAAATAACTACTTTTAAGATACCTAAATATATGCTCATACTGGAAATTATATAAAATAATTTCAAGGCTTGATATAATAAGCTCTACTAAAGAATGGTTAATAATAGGCTTTTTATCATCTAAGAAGTAAGGGATATTATACTTATTAAAAATCATTTTTAGAGGGTTTGCATAGGAGTTGTCGCCTAAAATAATAGTCATATCACCAAATTTATAATCTTCATTCTTTACTAGATTAAATATTTGTTGAGCTACGTTTTCTATTTCTATATATTTATTTCTAGCACTAGTTATTTTAATATTTTGAGGTATAGAATTATAAGTAGAAGGCTTGTACTTAAAAAAGTTTTCTTCTAGATGCTTTAACTCTGGATTATTTTTATGCCTAAAATTCGTGTCTAAGTACGTACTACTAACTGATATTGCAAGAGGAGTTAATATCTGGTCTTGAATTTTGTTAATAGTTTGCTTTATGCAAGAGTAAGGGTCAAAGATATCTATATCATTGTAATAAGTTTCTGAGGTGTTTAGAGTAAAATAAATATTTACCTGCTGAGATTTTTCAAACAATTTATATAAAATATTAAGCTCTTGACTGTTAAATTCTTCAAATCCATATACAAAAACATGGGTTTGGCTGTCTATAATATTAGAGTGATCAATTGTTTTTAATAATAATTCTAATATAGAATCATCTGTTATATATTCTTTTTCTAGATATTCTTTGTAGAGTGAGTATATGTTTTTCAGGTCGGTTAATTTTAGTATTAAATTTTGATTAATGTTGCCACTAGACGAGTTATCAATGTCTTGAATATTTATGTTATTTATAATGTTGTCATTAATTTTTTCTTGAATTTTGTCGTCGACCGACTCAGATACGTCGGCAATACCCTTTAGACTATTTATAGCATCAACCAGCATATTAACGCTTACTTCAAACTGAAAAAATTCTTTTAAAATAGCAACGAGCTTTTCTAGTAAACCGATATTATTATAAGAGTTTTCTGAAAAATAATAGAGGTTATTTTGAGTATCTAGAGTATATAAAATCTTTCTAATAACCATAACTTGTCCTATATCTTCAAGGGGTTTTTCTTTAGGAATACCCATTTCTTCAAATATTCTATGGGCAAGCCTTTTAAAATTAAGTACTTGTGTATTAAAAATTATGTTGTTTTTGGAATTGTCTATTAATTGCTTTTCGGCTTGCATAGTAAACTGCTCAGGTATTATAAGGACTGATTTAAGATTATTGTCTTGCCTATTTAGTATGCTGTTGGTACAATTATAAAATTTACCAGTGCCAGCATTTCCAAAAAAATAATTTAATTTATTATTATTATTTATATTTATATTTTTATTTTTATTTAAATCCAAAATGGTCACCTCTCAAATTTATATTATATTTTAATATTTTAATATTTTAATATTTTAACATATTTATATAAAAATAGTAATAGAATTTATATAATAATTTAAATTTTTTTAAAATATTTAATTTTAATAAAGGAGGAATTTTTTGAGTACAAAAATAGTAGTTGTAAAATTAAAGGAAGTTGCGAAGACTTCGATTTTGGCAGTAGTAGGTATAGTAATTTTGTGTTTTATAATATATTTGTTTATGCCAGACGTTTCAGGCTCTAAACCAGAGTTAAATAATCAAGGCAACGTATTAAACGTTTTTAATGCAGGTACATATTATTCAGAAATTATATTAAATAGTAACCCAGTTTTGGTAGAGGTAACGGTTTCAGAAAGTGAAATTACTTATATTAGTATGACTAGTTTGGCGGAGGTTCAAGAGGTTTTTTATCCGTTGTTTGGACGCTCAATAGATGATATTTCTGCTAAAATAATAGAGCATCAGAGCACGGATATATTATATACGTCGGATTCTCCTTTTACAGACCAGATTATATTAGACGCAGTCGATAGTGCATTGGCGAGCGCCAAAGTAAAATAAAATAATATAAAATAATATAAAATAATATAAACACAAAGCCCCAAAAAAATACTTGCCAATATTTATTTATTGTGTTATAATAAGTAAAGGTCTTGAAACTAACATATATACCTATATACCTATATACTTATATATGAGTTTAGTTTCATATCAATATAATATAATAAAATAAAAAATATTAAAAAATATTAGAAAATTTAATTAAAAAAGGGGAAATTTTATATGCGTTATAATTTCGTTGGAAAAAATACTACTGTTACAGATGCTTTAAAAGAAAAAATCACTACTAAAATTAATAGATTAGAGAGATTATTTCCAGAAAATACTAGTATTACAGTTACTTTATCAGTAGTTAAACTAGACCAAAAAATAGAGGTAACAGTTAAGTTACCTAAAAGAGTTTTACGTGCAGAAGTTACATCAGATGATATGTATGCAAGTATAGACGAAGTAGTTGATAAATTAGAGAAACAAATGGTTAAATATAAAAGCCGTCTTAGAGCTAAATCAAGGAGAGATTCTTCATTCAACGATGAGCTTAAGTCAGTGCTTTTAGATGAAACTATTGAAGAAAGCGAAGATGAAATCAAGATAGACAAAACTAAGAAATTTGAGATTAAACCTATGGACATTGAAGAAGCAGTTCTTGAGATGGAATTAATCGCACATAACTTTTTTGTTTATAGAGATGCAAAAACAAACGCTGTGAACGTAGTTTATAAAAGAAAAGATGGTACATACGGACTTATAGACCCAGATTACCAATAAGATAAGATAAAAAATAAAAAATAAAAAATACCAACTTTTACTTTTAGTTATTCGTTGGTATTTTTTTGTTATGATTAATTATAATTTATAATTCAAATATTTTGTTTAAAGCTATAGCTACTCCGCCGTTGTTATTATCTTCTGTTATTATATCACAAACATCTTTGACATCTTGAGAGGAGTTACCCATTGCAATAGAAACTCCTGCTGTTTTTAACATCTCTATGTCATTTTCGCTGTCACCAATCGCAATAGTTTGGTCTGTATTTATTCCTAAAATATCAGCGTATTCGGCTAGGGCTGAGCCTTTTGAAACTCCTTCAGCTACTATATCTAAGCAGTGTTTAGAAGATATAAAAACAGATATATTATTAATTTTTTTAAATAAGCTTCTTAATTTTAATAACCTTTGTGGGTCAAGTTCGATAATAACCATTTTTAAGAAATCGTTTTCGGCGATTACTTTTTCAAAGTCGGCATCAAAATTGTTTTTAATGCTGGTTTTTAATCTTTTAGTGTAATGCGTTTTAGAGATAGTAGTTTTAAGCTCTAAGCTTCTAGGCTTAGTAGAGTAGCTTTTTTCTAGAGTAAAGAAAGTTGCTTCTATATCTTCTTCATGGCAAACATCTATAATTTCTTTTACTTTTTCTTTTGGTATGAAGCTAGCTTTGATAGTTTGGTTTGTTTTGAGGTCTCTTATAGAAGCTCCGTTACAGCTTATTACTACTTCCTCTTTAAAGCCTGCTTCGTCCATATACTCTTTAACAAGTATGTCATTTCTACCTGTAGCTATTACGATTTTAATGCCTTTATCCAAAAGCTTATTAATAGCTATTATATTATCTGGGTGAATCTCACCATCACTTTTTATAAGCGTGTTGTCACAGTCTATAGCAACTAATTTATACTCCATAATTTTTATCCCCCTATTTTAATTAATTTTTAAATTTTAATGGCTATGTACATAATCTTTCTCTATTTGTAATAATTCCTCTTTATGTTCACGGCAAGAGCATGACATCAACCTAATATTTATCTCGCCCTCTAGTGAGACAAACTCGTCAGCATACTTATCCATTCTTTCTAATAGTGCATTACTACCTGTTGCTTTACACATAGGAAGGACTTTTTCATCTATATCCATATGTAGTACTTCTAAATTTATAGCTAGGTCACAAGCTTCTTCAAAGTCATATATAGTAGTTTTTGTATCGTCTAGTAATTTCTTAGTTTCATGTAATATTTCTTCGAGCGCAAGTATAGATTTTAGTATATCTCCGCTTTGAAACGTATCACTTTCATAATTACCTCTTAATTCTTTCATTAAATCTATTAATTTTTTAAATCTTAATTCCATTTTTTAACACGCTCCTAATTTTTTAATTTTAATTTTATTTTTTCTTTAACTTATCAGTATTTTCAAGGTATATAGAAATCTCACCACATTCTGGACAAATGGCAATACTTGGTTTGCCAATGCGGTCTGCAAAAATTTTATTAGTATTATTTGCTACAATAAGACCATATCCAGCGCCTTCTACTTTTAAGTCACATTCTTCTATCATTTCAACTTGACAACGTATACAATTTCTCATAATAATCAATCCCACCTATATTTTATTATTATATTCTTATACTATTTTTAGAGTTAAATCTTTAAAGTCCCATATATCCGTTACTATTTCTTTATAAAACTCTGGCTCATGGCACACCATTAAAATAGTTCCTTTATAGTCTTTTAAAACTCTTATTAACTCATCTTTGGCATCTTTGTCTAAGTGATTGGTAGGCTCATCTAGTATTAGTATATTAGACTCTCTATTCATTATTTTACAGAGCCTCACTTTAGCTTGTTCACCACCGCTTAAAACATACATCTTGCTTTCTATATGCTCGTTAGTAAGAGAGCATTTAGCTAGAGCCTGTCTAACCTCATACTGACTAAAAGATGGAAATTCTTCCCATATTTCCTCTATACAAGTGCGGTTGTTATCTTCTTTTAGTTCTTGCTCAAAGTAACCTATAAATTGATTCATACCTGTTGATACTTCCCCGCTTAGAGGCTGAATCTCTCCTAGTAAACTCTTTAAAAGAGTAGTCTTACCAAGACCGTTAGACCCTACTATAGCTACCTTTTGCCCTCTCTCTAATAAAAGGTTTAGAGGCTTACATAATGGCTCATCGTATCCTATTACCAAGTCTTTTGTCTCAAATACTAGTCTTTCTGAAGCACGTGCTTGTTTAAATAAAAACTCTGGCTTAGGTTTTTCTTTATTAAGTTCTATAATATCCATCTTATCTAGCTTTTTCTGTCTAGCACGTGCCATTCCAGCTGTAGCTACTCTAGCTTTATTCCTTGATATAAAATCTTGCAGGTTATTTATTTCTTGCTGTTGCTTCTCGTATGCCGACTCTACTTGTTTTTTATTAAGTTCATACAGTCTTAAAAATTCTTGATAATTACCAACGTATCTCGTAAGCTTAGCGTTCTCAACGTGGTATATTAAATTAACTACGTCATTTAAGAATTCTAAATCATGAGAAATTAAAATAAAGGCGTTTTCGTAATTTAATAAATACTCTTTTAACCATAAGATATGCTCCTCGTCTAGATAGTTGGTAGGCTCATCTAGTAGTAAAATATCTGGATTTTGGAGTAAAAGCCTTGCTAATAAAATCTTAGTTCTTTGTCCCCCTGATAAGTCATCAACGCTTCTTTCAAGCCCCAAATCAAATAATCCAAGTCCTCTTGCTATCTCGTCTACTTTAATATCTATATTATAAAAGTCATTAATATCTAAAATATCTTGTAAACTAGAAGCTTGCTCCATTAGTTTCTCTATCTGTTCGTCTGAAGCATCTGCCATCTGGTTATAAGTCTCAGTCAGCTCTACTTCTATTTCAAACAGGTATTCAAAAGCTACTTTTAAGCTATCTCTAAGCGTATGACCTTTTTTAAGCTCTGAGTGTTGGTCTAAGTACGCAACACGCACTCTGTTAGACCATTCAATAGTACCTTCGTCAGGCATTAACTTGTCTGTAATGATTTTCATAAAAGTAGATTTTCCTTCGCCGTTTGCTCCAACAAGTCCAACGTGTTCACCTTTAAGAAGTCTAAAAGAAACATCTTCAAAAATAGTTCTTCCGCCAAAAATATGGCTAATATTTTTTACTGTAAGAATACTCATAATTTTTTATTATTATCTCCTTGTAATTATTTAATTTAATTTAATTTAATTTTATTTTATTTAATTTTATTTTATACTTTATTATTTAAAAATTTTTAGCAGGTTTATACAATACAAATATAATTGCAGAGTTTACGAGTGCTTTTATTAAGTTGAAAGGTATTATCAAGTTAAACATCATACTTTTTACATATTCCACTGGAACATTCATATGTTTAGGGGTTATAAGTAAATTAAATAAAATCATGACTATTACTTGAGTAATAGAAGATAGAATAAGCCCAAGTAGTAGAATTTCAGTTCTTTCTGGCTTCTCTTTTTTAGGCTCATCTCTACTTTCACTTTTGTCATTATATTTATTTTTATACCTATCTTTATATATAGCTTCTCCTACGTTATCCTCTACATTATCCTCTAACTCTATTCTATTATCTATTTTAAATTTATTATAAATAAATATAGCTGGTAGACAAAAAGCTAAACTAGAAAAAAAGTTCATCACAAATCCAACTAAAGTACTTCCACCGTTGGAAGAAAGCATCTCTAAAGAAGAAGTCGCAAATGTAATTATTATCACTGGCTTTACACCCAGTATTAAACCGCTCAAAACAATAATAACATCTTTTGGGTCATACACCAAAAATGCTACAGGTATATTAATCAAATAAGATACTATATATGCTATTATACTAAATAGTGCCGAATAGTTAATTACATTAATGTTCTCTTGAGTAAGACCTTCTTTAAATTTTTTAACTATAAAATCACCCCACCTACTTATTAAATATTAAATATTAAATATTTAATATTCTAAAAATTAAAATATATTTGTGTTTTAACTAAATTATCCCACATCTAAGCAGTAATTATAGCAGAGGTGGTGGGATAATTTTTAATTTAATATAATTTAAAAAGTAAACGTATCTGGATGTTGACTAACTCTTTCATCTTTATCTAGAGCATTTACTCTTTGAATATCTTCTTCTGAAATTTCAAAGTCAAATATGCTTATATTTTGGATTTGTCTATCTTTGTTTGCAGATTTTGGAATAGTTACTACATCGTTTTGTATATTCCACCTTAATATTATTTGGGCAGGTGTTTTGCCGTATTTATCCCCTAACTCAACTAGCAATTCATTTTCTAGTAAGTTATTTTTTGTAGCTCCAAGCGGACTCCATGACTCAAATTGTATTTTATTTTGTTTACAAAAATCTAATAAAGGTCTTTGTATTAAATATGGATGAAATTCTAATTGGTCAACAGCTGGTACTAAATCAGTTGAGCTTAGTAAATCTTCTAGGTGATGCTGTAAAAAGTTGCTTACCCCTACAGATTTAGAAAGTCCTTCTTTATAAATTTTTTCCATATCTTTCCATGTTTCTTTATATTTCTCTTTAACTGGCCAGTGGATTAAGTATAGGTCTACATAGTCTAAATCTAATTTTTTCAGGCTTGTTTCGATTGCTTGTCTAGTGGCATCGGCACGAACATCTTCTGTCCATACTTTAGTAGTAACAAATAATTCTTCTCTATTAATTTTGCTATCTTTTATAGCTTTACCAACCATTTCTTCGTTTCTATAAATAGTAGCAGTATCTATATGTCTGTATCCAGATTCAAGGGCAGTTTTCACAGTGTTATAAGCTTCTTCGTCAGTGCATTTGAAAACCCCTAAACCCAACATTGGCATAGACTTTCCAGTATTTAAAATCGCATTCTTCATAATATTTTCCTCCTAGTTAGATAAATTTAGATAAATCTTTATTAAATTATAATAAATAAAAAGCTTGATTTAAATTTAAATTTAATTTATATTATATATTATATCATAAAATTTTAAATAATAAAAACAAAATTTTAAAAAATTAAAATAAAAAATTAAAATAAAAAATTAAAAATAAGAAAGGCTCAAAATAATTTATGAAAGATATTTTTAGAACTATTAAATGGTATGTTAAATTTATGGGGAGATTTCAACTGAGTTGGGGGCAACTTAAAAAGGCTAATAAGTTAAAAGAGACTTCGCCAGACCAATTCGAAGACTATACTTTTAAGCTTATGCGTGATTATTGCTTAGCACGTATTAAAGATAGTGGCTCTACAGTAGATGTATTTGGAGAAGAAAATCTTCCAGAGGGCAGAAACGTTTTATTTGTGTGCAATCACCAAGGAGATTTTGATATACCAATATTGGTTGGGGCTGTGCCACGTAATAAGAGATTTATAGTAAAGATAGAGCTTTCAAAAATACGTATTATAAAAGGATGGCTAGATTGTATAGACTGCCTTTTTATAGACCGCAATGATATGAAGCAATCTTTAAAAATAATATTACAGGCTATAGATTTATTAAAAAACGGAAAAGACGTTGTTATTTTTCCAGAGGGAACAAGGAGTCGTAGTAGTGAGCTTGGTGAATTTAAACAGGGTAGCTTTAAGCTAGCTATTAAGAGTAATGTGCCGATAGTACCTATTACTATGGACGGTTCTTACAAAATAAAAGAAATGAATAATAACAAGATAAAGCCAGCTCACGTACAAGTATATATACACGAGCCTATTTACACAGAAAATTTATCAAAAGAAGAAAAAAATCAGTTACACGTGACAGTAAGAGAGGTTATTAACAACAAATTACAGGAAATAAAAACTAATTAATAAAAAACGTTTAAATAATTATAAAAAAGGTTGCATTATTATAGCGGGTATGATATAATATTTAAAACAAATAATAAATAATTAATTATTTAATAAAATCTAACAGGAGGATTTTTACGTCATGAACTTTGATTTTTTAAAAGTTTATTACCCCTTATACATAGAGGGGACTATAACTACTCTTACAGTGTCTTTTTTCACTGTGACACTTGGTACTTTGATAGGTATAACTCTAGCAATTATGAAGCTCTCTAAAAACGATTTATTAAAATTCGTAGCTAGCTCTTACATAGAAATAGTTAGAGGCACTCCCCTTATAGTACAAGCTTTATTATTATTCGCCCTGATTACTTTACCCGATTTTTACATAGGTAATAGCTTTAATCTCGCTAGGGCAATACCTGGTATTTTAGCTTTATCTATAAATTCTTCGGCTTATATAGCTGAAATTATTAGAGCTGGTATTTTGGCAGTCGATAAAGGACAGCGTGAGGCTGGAGAGTCTTTGGGTATGAATAATTTTGATATTATGAAATATATAATTATGCCACAGGCAATTAAAAACATATTACCAGCTATAGGTAACGAGTTTGTTGTTTTAATAAAAGAGTCTTCTATATTATACATAGTAGGTATCCAAGAGCTTATGGCTAAAACAGACACGATAAGAGCTTCTACTTACAGACCGCTAGAACCTCTAATAGTAACATCTATTATATATTTTTGTATTACGTTTAGTATATCAAAAATAATAGGAAACTTTGAAAGGAAATTACAAAAAGATGCTAGAAATTAAAGATTTAAGTAAAAGCTTTGGAGAAAATCATGTACTAAAAGGTATTAATACTAGTATAAGTAAAGGCGAGGTTGTGGCTATTATAGGACCTTCTGGCTCTGGCAAAAGCACTTTTCTTAGGTGTTTAAACAAGCTAGAGACAGCCTCAAATGGGCATATAATATTTGAAGGGACTGATATAACTGACGACAAAGTAGATATTAAAGTACATAGACAAAAAATGGGAATGGTATTTCAGCATTTTAATCTATTCCCAAATCTAACTATACTAGAAAACATCACCATTGCTCCTATTAAAGCTAAAAAAATATCTAAGCAAGATGCAGAAGACCAAGCTTTAAAGTTATTAAAGTTAGTTGGTCTAGAAGAAAAAGCTTTAGCTTATCCTACTAGCTTATCGGGAGGGCAAAAGCAACGTATTGCCATAGTAAGGGCTATAGCTATGAAGCCTGATATTATGCTATTCGACGAGCCAACTTCTGCTCTAGACCCAGAAATGGTAGGAGAAGTACTAGATGTTATGAAAAATTTAGCGAAAGATGGTATGACTATGGTTATAGTTACGCATGAGATGGGATTTGCAAAAGAAGTAGCCTCAAGGGTAATCTTTATGGACAAAGGTAACATATGTGAAGAAAATAACCCAAAAGAGTTGTTTGAAAATCCTCAAAATCCCAGAACAATAGAGTTCTTGTCTAAAGTCTTATAAAAAATATTTACACAAAAAAAAAATAGTGTGATGGTTTACTCTTAAAATAAATCACTACACTATTTTTTTATTATAATTCTAAAATTATTATTTTCTTAAGCCTAATGCTGCTATAAGTTCACGGTATTGAACAACGTCTTTATTTTTAATATAGTTTAAAAGACCTTTTCTTTGACCAACCATTTTTAAAAGACCCCTTCTTGAGTGATGGTCTTTTTTATGAGTTCTTAAGTGGTCTGTTAAATGATTAATTCTTGCAGTTAATAAAGCTACTTGAACCTCTGGTGAACCTGTATCGTCTGGAGTTTTACCAAACTTTGCGATAATTTCTTTTTTGTTAATTTCCATTTTTAAAAATCTCCTTTTTAATATATAAATAAGTTTATTGAGTTATCCAAATGCCAAGAAAAAGGTTGGAGTATCCAAATTCTGAACACTGGTATATATTTATAATTTTATAATTTACAAATACTAAAATAAATTATATCATAAAATAAAAATCTATACAAGCATATTTTTTATATTTTTTTATATTTTTTTTAAAATTAATGCTTGCAACTATCTTTTCTATGTGATATAATCATTTTGATTAATATAATTATTTAGAAATTATATTAAAATAAAAAATATTATAACTCACATGAATTAATTTAATTTAAGAGGTGCTTTTATATTTATAAAATAATAAAAGTCTTAAATTATAATTCATGGTGGACTAACCAGGAGGATTTAAAATGGGCGTTATATCTATGAAACAATTATTAGAAGCAGGGGTTCACTTCGGACATCAAACTAGACGTTGGAACCCTAAAATGGCAGAATATATTTTTGCTGAAAGAAATGGTATATATATTATAGACCTTCAAAAAACAGTTAAAAAAGTTGAAGATGCTTATCAAGCAGTTTTTGATATTGCTAAAGATGGCGGGGAAGTTTTATTTGTTGGTACTAAAAAACAAGCTCAAGATTCTATTAAAGAGGAAGCTAATAGATGTGGTATGTACTATGTAAACGAAAGATGGTTAGGCGGTATGCTTACTAATTTCGAAACTATCAAAACTAGAGTAAAAAGACTTAAAGCTTTAGAAGCTATGATGGAAGATGGTACTATGGATTTACTTCCTAAAAAAGAGGTTGCTAAGCTTATGCATGAAAAAGACAAGCTTGATAGAAATATCGGTGGTATTAAAGAAATGAAAAAAATACCAGATGTTATCTTTATAGTAGACCCACGTAAAGAAAGAATAGCAGTTCAAGAAGCACATAACTT
>JAWXUY010000277.1:0-2328 GCA_044425885.1 bacterium
AAAATCACCACAAAAATTTAATGACATAGGAGCAAGAATTCCTAAGGGTATACTTCTTGTAGGTCCTCCTGGGACTGGTAAAACTTTATTAGCACGTGCTGTAGCTGGAGAGGCTGGAGTCCAATTCTTTACTATTTCGGGTTCAGATTTCGTTGAGATGTTCGTTGGGGTAGGTGCTTCACGTGTGAGAGAAATGTTTGAAGAAGCTAAGAATCATAAACCATGCCTTATATTTATAGACGAGATAGACGCTGTTGGTAGAAGACGTGGCTCTGGTCTTGGTGGCGGTCATGATGAAAGAGAACAAACTCTTAACCAACTATTAGTAGAGATGGACGGCTTTACATCAAATGAAGGGATTATTATATTAGCAGCTACAAATAGGGTTGATATACTAGACCCAGCTTTATTAAGACCGGGTAGATTTGATAGACAAATTTATGTTGGAGCTCCAGACGTTAAAGGGCGTGAGGAGATATTAAATGTTCACGCAAAAACTAAAGTTATAGACTCAAAAGTAAATTTAAAAGATATAGCAAAAACAACAGCTGGTTTTACTGGAGCAGAGCTTGAGAATTTATTAAATGAAGCGGCTATTATAGCGGCTAAAAAAGATAAAAAATGTATATACGTAGAAGACTTGGAGAAAGCATTTATAAAAGTAGGTATCGGGACAGAGAAGAAAAGCCGTGTAACAAGCCTTGAAGAAAGAAAAATTACAGCTTATCACGAAGCAGGTCATGCTATATTAGCAGAAGCCCTACCTCTTATAGATTCAGTCCATATTATTTCTATTATACCTACAGGTCCAGCAGGCGGTTATACAATGCATTTACCAGTTGATAAGGGCTATATATCAAAAACTTATTTTTATCAAGATATTATGAGCTTATACGGAGGTAGAATAGCAGAAGAACTAATTTTCGACGAGATAACAACAGGAGCTTCTAGCGATATAGAGAGAGCTTCAAGAATAGCAAGAGCAATGGTAACTAAATATGGTATGAGTGAGCTAGGAGCTATAGATATAATAGAAGACCATATAAGTCAAGAGTTATCATCTTCTATCGACAAAGAAATCTCTAAAATCCTTAAAGAGTGCTATGAAGATGCTACAAGAATTTTACAAGAAAACCTTGAGTATTTACATTCTTGCGCAGAAATTTTGTTGGAGAAAGAGAAGATATCAGGAGATGAGTTTAGAGAAATATTTCCTGAAAATTATTTTCCTAAAAAGCCGTTACCGACTTTTGACCCTAAAGACTTAGAGGAACAAGGTATAGAGCAAGAAGAACAAAAACAAAAATTAGAGCAAGAACTAACACAGAATAAAAAAGAAATTTTAAGCGATTTAGAAGAATTAAATAATAAAAATCAAGATGATTAATCTAAAAAAATAAATTAAATAAAAAAATAAAAAAAACTGTTAATTTTATAATTTATAATTTTAATAGTTTTTTTTTATATTATTTTATTTCACAAGAATAATTTTATTTTTTTTTCTAATAATATAAGTATAAGTATAAGATTAATAAATTTTATTTTGTGAGGTGTTTTATAAGTATGGAATTAATTAAAAAAATGGGTTTTTTGGTATTTCTTTTTTTGATGGTGGGATGTAGTGATATGTCGAGAGATTCTTCTAATGAGCAAGCGATAGAGAGTACTAAAATATTAGAGGCTATTAATAATAATAATATTTTGTTTGAGTCAGGGAGTATTAAAAATCTTAAAACACAAGAGCTGGCTAATAGATACGGCATAGCAGTAGATGATTTAAAAGATGGAATTATATACTTTTCAACAAATGAGAATATAAGCGACTGTATTATTATTGCAACTGCGAAAGATAAAGATGCCCTTGAGGGTATAGAAAGGGCATTGTCATCTGAAATAGTTAGCTTGAGCGATAGCTTTAAAAATAACGAGCTGGAGAGTAAAAAAATAGAGAATCACATTTTCAAAACTAAGAATTTAACTGTGTTGCTAGCAATTTCAGATGAAACATATACGTACCTAATAGAAGATATTTTTGATAATTTACTAGAACCACAGATTTAGTGAGTATATATATTAAACAATTTTGAAGTGTATTTTACTAAGTTTTTTGGTAACCTTGACTTGTATGCATAAAGTACACCTATTAAATATAAATCGTATACTAGACAGTTACTTTATTAATACAAATAACGTTTAATATATTTATTTTTTATTATTTAAAGTATAATCTTAAATATATCATTATTTTTAACTATTTTTTTATTTTTAGTTTAAGGGTAATGGGTAAATAGTGCTTAGTTATTTATTGTTTTTGGTGATGTAAATTGT
>JAWXUY010000027.1:0-12699 GCA_044425885.1 bacterium
TTCAACCTAAAAGAGTAATAACGGGCATTTCAAGAACATATATATAAATTTTTTATAAAATATTTTATTTTTTATTATATTTTTATTATATTTTTATTATATTTTTTACAAAAAAAAGCAATTCATCTTAATAATTATATACTTGATACATATAATTATTAAGAATTATTGCTATTTTTTTTAATTTTAAATTAAACTGGTATATAATAACTAGTGTAATATACTTGACTTAATATTAATCTACTTTTATGTTAGACATAACACCCGCCATAATTTTTTGCATTTTAGAATTAGCATCATCATGACTTGTGCCTTTTATGCCAAAATAGATTTTAATTTTAGGCTCTGTCCCAGAAGGTCTTACGCAGAACCAAGAACCATCTTCGAGCTCAAAATATAATACGTTAGAAGCTGGTAGAGAAGTTTTAGAAAGATCACCTGTTAATAAATCTTTCACTTCACCAGTTTTGTAATCAGTAAGAGTTTTAACTTTAACACCATCTATAATAGTCGGCGTTTCTGCTCTTAAATCATTCATAATTCTATCTATATTTTTAAGACCCTCTATACCTTTAAGCGTAATCGACTTGATATCTTCTTTGTAATAGCCATACTTTTCATAAAGCGAATCTAGCTTTTCAGGGATAGTCATACCTTGCTTGTTGTATAGATTTGCCATCTCACAAATTAATAAAGTCGCAACTATAGCATCTTTGTCCCTTGCATAAGTACCTGCTAAACAACCATAGCTTTCCTCAAACCCGAATACAAAATTTTTACTAGCATCACCAGTGCTATTTTCAAAACCTAATATTTTTTCACCAATAAATTTAAAGCCAGTTAAAACATTTTCATAATAAACACCATAATCTTCTGCTATAACTTGAGCCATATTGGTAGAAACAACAGTTGATATAATTGCATCATTGCTAGATAAAATACCTGATTCTTTTCTTTGAGATAAAATATAATCTTGGATTAAAACACCCATCATGTTACCAGTTAATATTTGATACTCACCATCTTTATTTTTAACTATAGCACCAACTCTATCTGCATCTGGGTCTGTTCCTAGAATAACATCTGCACTTAATTCTTTAGCTAACTTAAGACCAAGCTCAAAAGCTTTAGGGTCTTCTGGATTTGGATAATCAACCGTTGAGAAATTGCTGTCTGGAAGCTCTTGTTCTTTAACAACAAAAACATTTTTGAAGCCAGCTTTTTCAAGAATACGTCTAACAGGCTTGTTACCTGAACCATGAATAGGAGTATATACGATTTTAAAATCACTTTCATCTTTATTAAAAGATTGCTCTAATACTTTTGCATCATACTTTTCATCTATTTCAGCACCTATTTCATTAAATAGACCTTTAGCACTGGCATCTTGCTTATCCATTGTTTTAATTTCTTTAAAATCAGCTACTGCTTCTACAAAATCAATAATTTCTTTGTCTCTAGGGAAAGGCACTTGCGCTCCATCATCGCCATAAACTTTATAACCGTTGTACTCTGGCGGATTATGGCTAGCTGTAATTACAATCCCTCCCATGCAATTTAGCTCACGAATAGCAAAAGAAACTAAAGCGACTGGTCTAAGCTCATCAAAAACATACGCTTTAATACCATTAGCATTTAGAACTAAAGCCGTAATCTCAGCGAATTCTGGACTCATAAAACGTGAATCATACCCTATAACAATACCATCTTTGCTTTCTTTAGCAAACTCATCTTTGTATTTTAATAAATAGTTAGCAAAACCTTGAGTTGCTTTGCTGACTGTATATATGTTCATACGATTAGTACCAGCCCCGATAACACCTCTAAGCCCTGCTGTACCAAATTCAAGACTTCTATAAAATCTATCCTCTATCTCTTTTTCATCATCTTTAATAGCTAATAACTCATTTTTAGTTTCTTGGTCAAAGAAATCATCGCTTAACCAACTTTCATAATTTGTTTTATAATCCATACAAAAAACCCCCTAATATTTATATATATATATAATTATTTTATATTTTATATTTTCTTATATTTATTTTATATTCATATTTACCTAAAACAATCTTTTTTCCACTTAAAATAAATTCTTGTTTTTGACTAGACTTATTAATATATATTTCTGCTTGTTCATGTTTTAGGCTTCTTTTGTATACTAGCACATCACCTTTTGCATATAAAAACTCTATATCTCCATCTACCAAACACTTATGGTCTTTTCTTAATTTACCTAACCCAGTGTACCAATTTAAAAGGCTTTTTTCTTCTTCTCCCCAAATATACGTCATTCTGTTAAGAGGGTCTTCATAGCCCTCCATACCAGCCTCATCACCATAATATAAACAAGGACAACCTGGCATCGTATACTGGATTAAACTCGTGAGCTTTAATAAACTTAAACCTCTCTCTCTTTGGTCACTAGAAAGCTTTGCTTTTGCTCTTTCTGACTTTTCTTCTATATGATCCCCTACAAGAGTTGTTAAAATTCTAGATGTATCATGAGTACCTACTATATTCATTAAGCTATAAAAAAAGTCTTTAGGATAATTTTCTTTTAGGACTTCTATACACTCTCTAAAATTTTCAGCAGTCCCGCCTCTCATAAAATCTATTATCGAATCTTTAAATACATAATTCATAACACTATCTAAGCACTGACTATATACATATTGTCTTCTTCCATTTATGCTTTTTTTCGTAGAAGCATCTTCCCAAACTTCTCCTACCACAAAAGCCTCTGGATTTTTCGCTTTTACAGTTTTGTTTAATAGCTTTATAAATTCGTCTGGAAGCTCGTCCGCAACGTCTAACCTATATCCACTAGCTCCAAGCTCTAACCATTTATTTATAACACTATCTTCATCTGTCATAATATAACTTAAATACTTCTCATTAAGCTCATTTACCTCAGGTAACGTGTATATTCCCCACCAAGAAGTATACTCTTTTTCTTTTTTAGTCCACTTTTGAAAAGTAAACCAATCATAATAAGGTGACTCTTTAGAATTAAAAGCCCCTATACTATCATAGTTACCCTTGCCATTAAAATATAAGCTATCATATCCTGTATGACTAAATACGCCATCTAGAATAATTTTTATACCTTTTTCTTTAGCTTTTTGGCATAACTCTTTAAAATCATCTTCTGTTCCTAAATAAGGGTCTATAGTTTTGTAATCACCCGTATCATATCTATGATTAGAATAAGCCTTAAAAATAGGATTTAAATATAAAATACTAACATTCAATGACTTTAAATAATCAAGCTTTTGAATTATTCCTTGTAGATTACCACCAAAGAAATCATTATTTAAAACTTCACCTTTTTCATTTGGCTCAAAAATAGGTCTATCGCTCCAGTCTTTATGAACTACTCGGTCTTTTATTTCTTCTGGAATATGCGTTCTATTAAACCTATCTGGAAAAATATTATACATAATTCCCTCACCAAACCAACTAGGTATTTTAAAACTGTCATCATAGACTGTTTGCTGAAAAGCTAAAGGTTTATCCCATAACTTGCCTTCTCCACCAAATTGCTTACTTATATATTGCTCTGCACCATTATTATAAACAGTATTCAGCTTAAAATAATACCAATAAGGAGATACTCCCATATTTGCATTAAACTTAGTTTCATATACGTCTGTTTCATCATGTTTTTCTATTATAACCATGTGATGATATTCAAATTTTAAACCATCTTTAGCTATACATAAACATACATTACTCGCACCATACTCTTTAGGTAATATTAATCTATAAGTTATCTCAGTCCCGTTAGGCACTGGCCCTAATGGATTTTTGTAGAATTTATCTCTTGAGTTAAATATCATTTCTTCAGCACCTCACTTAAATTATAGTTATATATAATATATACTACCACCACTAGCTTATAATAAGTGATGATAGTATTATTATTTTTGTTAATTTATTTAATTTTTTTTATTTTTTTTATTTATAATTATAATTTAAATTTTACTGGTACTTTCCAGATATTTTGAGCATAATCAGAAATACTTCTATCTGCTGCAAATATACCTGAGCTTGCTATATTTACGAGTGAACAAGCTTGCCAGTTATCTTGTAATTTATATAAATCTTGCGCTCTTTTTTGAGCATTTATATAGCTTTCAAAATCACCTAATACCAGATATGGGTCACCACTATTCATAAGTATACCTGCTATATCTGAGTAAGCTCTACCATCGCTAAATCCGTCAGTAAGCTTAGCTATAACTTTTCTTACTGATTCGTTATTTTGATAAATTTCATCTGTGTTATATAAGTGGTTTGCTAAAATGTGTTCTACTTCTGGAGTTTCTTTACCAAAGATAAATATATTTTCTTCCCCTACTGCTTCACAAATTTCAACATTTGCACCGTCCATAGTACCCATAGTTAAAGCACCATTTAACATAAATTTCATATTTCCAGTCCCAGATGCCTCTCTACCTGCTACTGAAATTTGCTCTGAAACTTCACAAGCTGGCATGATAATTTGAGCTTTAGACACGTTATAATCTTCTATGAATACAACTTTTATTCTACCAGCAACTACTGGATTATCATTTATTTCATGTGATAAACTACTAATTAAGTTAATTATTCTTTTAGCTACATGATAACCTGGAAAAGCTTTTGCTCCAAATATAAATGTTCTAGGAACTACATCTATTTGTGGATTTTCTAAAATTTCTAAGTATAAATAAATTATGTGTATAATATTAAGCAGTTGTCTTTTATACTCATGTATTCTCTTAACTTGCACATCAAAGATAGAGTGTTCGTCTACTACTATATTATTATGCTCTTTGATATACTCCGCAAGACGTTTTTTGTTATTAAGCTTAATATCAGCTAATTTTTGTAAAACTGCTTTATCATGCCCATGTTTCTTTAATACTAATAAATCCGAAGGATGCTTATGGAATCCTTTACCAATTAAATCTTCTATAAGAGTAGCAAGCTCTGGATTAGAGATAGATAACCAACGTCTAAACGCTATACCATTAGTAACATTTTTAAATTTAGAAGGAGTTAAATCATAAAAATCTTTAAATAAATCATCTTTTATAATTTGAGAATGTATTTCAGAAACCCCATTTACAGAGAAACAACATACAATTGATAAGTTTGCCATTTTTACGTGATCATTAGATATAATAGATAAATTATGTACTTTAGCTGGTTCATTTGGATATCTATATTCAACACGTCTACAGAATTTTTCATTTATTTCTACTATTATGCTTAAAATACGTGGTACAACTGAATTCATAAGACCAATGTTCCAAGTCTCTAAAGCCTCTGGCATAACAGTGTGGTTAGTATAAGCAAACGTTTGAGTTACGATATCCCAAGCTCTTTCCCAGTTATAACCTTCTTCGTCCATAAGTATTCTCATAAGCTCTGGAATAGCTAACGTTGGATGAGTATCATTAATTTGGATTACATTTTTGATTGCAAAATTTTCTAGTGTTCCATATTTTTCTTTATGCTTTTTAGTAATATGCTGAATAGTTGCAGAAACTAAGAAATATTGTTGTTTAAGTCTTAAAGCTTGCCCCTCTAAATGGTTATCATCTGGATATAAAACCATACTGATAACTTCCGCCATAGCTTGTTCTTTAACCGCATTTAAATATTTTCCTTGTGCGAATAAAGACATATCTATAGATAAAGGACTTTTTGCTTCCCAAAGTCTAAGCCTAGCTACGTTGTCAGTTGCATAGCCTGAGATTGGCATATCGTAAGGGATAGCTGAAACTAGAGTGTAATTTTCATAAACAGGAATCATTTTTCCATCTACGAAAGTTTCTCTTACAGTCCCTCCAAATTTTACCTCACAAGCTTCATCTACCGCTGGTATAAGCCAAATATCACCTCTATCAAGCCATGTATCTGGTAGCTCTACTTGATGACCATCAACGATTTTTTGTTTAAATAAACCTTGAGAATATCTTATGCTATATCCATTTGATACAACTCCAGTGCTAGCCATTGCGTCCATGAAACAAGCCGCAAGTCTACCAAGACCGCCATTACCAAGACCTGGATCTGGCTCGATTTCAAATATTTCATTTGGGTCTACTTTAAAGTCTTTAAGAGCTGAAGTCATTAAATCAAGCATCTTTAAATTATAACAGTTTACTTCTAGAGATCTACCAAGTAAGAACTCGATAGAGATATAGTGAACTTGTCTAGGATCTTTTTTGGCAGTATCATTTTGGATTTGCCCCATTTTAGCTCCTAATATGTCTCTTACAACAAGAGAACAAGCTTTAAAGATTTGTTCGTTGCTAGCATCTTCTACTGATTTATTAAAATGCTTAGTGAGTTTGCTAGTTATTTGATTTTTAATTTCTGCTTTTGTCATTTTCATAATTAAAATTTTCCTTTTCTTATTATTTTTTTATTTTTATTTTTATTTAGTGTTAATTATTTCTAATATTTATTTTGCTACTTGATTCCTACTTATATTTCTAAACTTACTTTAATATTTTTTATATAAAATATTTTAAAACTAGTACTGCAAATATAAATATATGTATATTTAATATATATTTATATTTATTACTATTTATTACTATTTATTACTAAAATTGCATAATACTAGCTTAAGATATTTTTTAAAGATTGTCAATCTATTTTAATAAATTTTAGTAATTTTTTTTAACTTTTTTATTATTTTAGTAAGCTGTTGTATACATCTAGATATTCTCCAGCTGATTTATCCCATGAGAAATCTTCTTGCATATTTCTTTTTACTATAGAATTCCAACGCTCTCTGTCATTTTTGTAAAAACCACAAGCCTCTCTTACTACAAATAACATATCATGAGCATTTATATTTTTGAAAGTAAAACCATTACCCTCATCTAAATCTTTTCTATAAGGCTTAACAGTGTCAGCAAGCCCTCCAGTTTCTCTTACAATAGGTATAGTACCATATCTCATAGAAATCATTTGAGCAAGTCCACATGGCTCGCTTTTTGAAGGCATTAAGAACATATCGCAACCTGCATATATTTTATTAGCTAAATCTTCTGAGAAAGCTATATTTACAGATATTTTAGATGGGAAGTTTCTTTTTGCTTGGTGGAACATCTGCTCATATCTAAAATCACCTGTTCCAAGTACTACAAGCTTTATATCATAAGATAAAATATCTTCTAGAACTTTTTCTACTAAGTCAAAACCTTTGTGGTCCACAAAGCGACTTATTATTCCTATTACTGGCGTGTCTTCTCCAGCATCTTTAAGCGATACTCTTTTTAATAACTCTTGCTTATTTTTTTCTTTATTTTCTAAATTTTCATGATTATAATTAAAGAATAAGCTTTCATGAGTTTCTGGATTATATATATCAACATCTATTCCGTTTAGAATACCATGTAATTTGCTTTCATTTTGTTTTAATATGTGATGCAACTCATGTCCATGATAATCATATTTTATTTCATCTGCGTAAGTTTTGCTTACAGTCGTGACTGCGTCTGCTGCCACGATAGCCGCTTTTAAGAAGTTAACATCTCCATCTTGTTCAAAAAATCCGTTGTCAAAATGATAGTCGCTTATCCCTACAACATCTTGTAATACGTGCTTGCCAAAACGTCCTTGATAAGCAATATTATGTATAGTAATTATACTTTTGACGTCCTTGTAGAAAATATCAAACCCATACTGTAATTTTAAATAACTAGGTATTAGCGCCGATTGCCAATCATTAGCATTTATAACGTCTGGCTGAAATTGTATTTCTTTTAGCATCTCTATTACTGCTCTTGAAAAATAAGCAAATCTTTCTGCGTCATCATCATAGCCATAAATACCATCTCTACCAAAATAATGCTTGTTATCTATAAAATAATATACAACATCATCTTGTACTAATTCTAGCACTCCACAATACTGCTTACGCCAAGCTACATTTATTTCAAACTCTGCTATAAGTTTCATTTTTTCAGTATGCTCGTACGCAATATTTTTATAAAGAGGTAGAACCACTCTTATATCTTCGCCTTTTTTTGCTAAAGTCTTTGGTAAAGCCCCTGCAACATCTGCTAAACCTCCTGTTTTTATAAAAGGAGCTACTTCGCTTGCCACATATAAAATTTTCATAAAAATTCCCCCTATTATTATTAATATATTAGTTTTTTGATTATATACTTTATTTTTATTATATTACGCTACCTTTTGTTATAACAATAGGGAAACTTTCTTGACCCATCATAGTTTTGCCTTTACCAAGCTTAACACTTTTGTCCGATATAACATTTAAGATATTTGCATCTTCTCTAATTATAGTACTTTGTAGTACTATACTATTTCTTACTACTGCTCCTTTTTTAATATGTACATCACGTGATATTATACTATTTTCTACAGTCCCCTCTAAAACACAACCATCTGCTATTAGACTATCACAAACATAAGCTTTATCACTATAATAAGTTGGCTGTTCATCATAAACTTTAGTATATATCGCTCTATTTTTTATAAATAACTCATCTCTTACATCTTTTGATAATAGTTTCATATTGGCATCAAAATATCTTTTAACATCTGTAATTTGAGCTGAGAAAGTGTCATGAACATAAGCTTTTAGATTATAATTTTTAAGAGCATCATTCAGACCTTCAAGCTCAAAATTTTTAAAGTTTTTGTTCGCCCAATTTTGAACAAGTGTTTCTAATAACTCTTTTTTAAGTACATATATACCAAGAGCAGTGTGCTTACATTTATTATTAGGGTCTATGCTTAAATAAATATTTTTTAGATTTTCATTTTTGTCTAATTCAAAATAAGTGTCATTTTCGTTAGGCTCATCTTTGGGAACACAAACACAAGTAATATCTGCATCTTGTTCCACGTGATAATTAACTACTTTTTCTAAATCAATATTAGTTACTATATTAGCATCTGATAAAACAACATATTCAGCTCTATTTTTCTTAATAAAACTATAAGCACCTATCAGACCTTCTATTTTGCTTTTTCTTTCTGTTATATCAAATAAATGCGATTTTTTTGAGTAAGAGTAAGGCGGTATTAATCTTATCCCACCGATTTTTCTTGATAAATCCCACTCTTTACCTGTTCCAATATGTTCTATAAGCGATTGATAATTATCTCTCATCATAACCCCTACTTGATTTATGTTAGAATTAACCATATTAGATAACATAAAATCTATTAATCTATATCTGCTACCAAAAGGTATAGAAGCAACCGTTCTGTGGTCTGTTAAATCCTTTAGCTCCGTAGCTTTATCAAACGTCATAATTATACCAAGTACATCTTTCATTCAAAACCCCTCCTATTGTGTGCATAGCGCTTACGCTCATATTATATTTAATTTAATTTAATTTAATTTAATTTATTTTATTATATTATATATTAATATCATCTCTCTAAATATTGTCTTTTATGTTTTTAGCTATGATTTCTTTTTCTGGAACTATAACACCTTTTCCGATTCTTACTTTAGGTCCTACCACTGCTATCCCTAACTCAATACCGCTTTCTGCTTTTTGTGGACTTCCTACGATTGCGTTTTCTGCCACAATTGCGTTTTCTGCCACGATTGCATATTCAACTCTTGCTCCATCTTCTATTACTGCTCCTGGCATAAGTACAGAATGGTTTACAACTGCATTTTTACCAATCGTAACTTCCCTAAATACTACAGACTCGTTTACTTCTCCATAGATTTCACAACCTTCTGAAATAGTACTATGTACTATACTTGCTTCACTTGATACATAATGTGCACAAGAAGCCGTATTTTTACCATATATTTTCCAGTTACTGTCTGCTAAATTAAGCTCTGAAGTAGGCGATAATAAATCCATATTTGCTTGCCATAAACTGTTAATAGTCCCTACATCTTTCCAATAACCATCAAATCTATAAGCAAACATTTTGCAATCATCACCTAACATACTTGGTAAAACATCATTACCAAAATCATTAGAAGAATTCGGGTTTTTCTCATCTGATATTAAATATTTTTTAAGCATTTTCCAGCTAAATACATAAATACCCATAGAAGCTAGCGTGCTTTTTGGCTTAGCTGGTTTTTCTTCAAATTCATAGATGCTATCATCATCATTACAATTAAGAATACCAAAGCGTGAAGCTTCTTCCATTGATACATCTAAAACTGCTATAGTAGCATCTGCACCTTTTTCTTTGTGAAAATTAACCATCTTAGAGTAATCCATCTTATAAATATGATCACCTGATAATATTACAACGTATTCTGGCTCATATTCATCTACAAACGCAATATTTTGATAAATTGCATTAGCAGTACCCTTATACCAAGATGAACCTTCTGAATTTTGATAAGGTGGTAATACATATACTCCACCATTTACCCTATCCATGTCCCAAGTTATACCACTACCGATATAAGAATTTAATTCATGTGGCTCATATTGTGTTAAAACCCCTACAGTATCTATACCAGAGTTAATACAATTAGATAACGGAAAATCTATAATTTTATATTTACCTCCAAATGAAACAGCTGGTTTTGCGATTTTTGTTGTTAAAGCATAAAGTCTGCTTCCTTGTCCCCCTGCTAATAACATAGCTACAGTTTCTTTTACCATGATTATCTCTCCTATTCTGTTTTATATTTATATTTATATTTATATTTTATTTTTATTATTCTTAACTTTAATCTTTATCTAAACTTCTCTTTCAAACTTCAAGAAAGTAACAGCATTCGTCCCTATATTAAGATTAATAGACTGCTCATATCCATGCATCGCTACATCTTGCGATACTATTTCTTCATCGTTTCTAAATCCATCTCCGCCAAATTCTACACTGTTAGAAGAAAATACTTCTTTGTATACGCCCTTACTCGGCACGCCTATACTATAATTTTGATGTGTAATCGGCGAGAAATTTACTACTGATATTAATTCACTTCCATCTTTCGCTATTCTTCTACAAGCTATTACATTATTATAACTGTCATCATGCGAAATCCAAGCAAATCCGTCCCAACTTAAATCATTTTCCCATAATTCTTTGTTATCTATATAAAACTTGTTTAAGCACTTAACGTACTCTTTCATTTGCTTATGTTTGTCATAGTCAAGTAAAAAGAAATCGAGCTCTCTTTCTATATCCCACTCTATAAACTGTCCAAACTCTCCACCCATAAATAACATCTTTTTACCTGGATGCGTCATCATGTAGCCATAAAGAGTCCTAAGCATATCAAACTTTTTGTTATATTCTACTGGCATTTTATCTATAAGCGATTTTTTGCCGTGAACTACTTCATCATGCGATAAAGGTAAAATATAGTTTTCTGAGAATGCATACATAAACGAGAACGTTATTTTGTCATGAGAACCGCTTTTAAAATAAGGGTCTACTTCCATGTAAGATAACATATCATTCATCCAACCCATATTCCACTTGTAATTAAAACCAAGTCCGCCCATATAGCCTGCCTTAGTAACCATAGGCCAAGCACTAGACTCCTCTGCCATCATTAATACATCTGGATAATCACTCAAAATAAGCTCATTTAACTTTCTTAAAAAATCTACTGCTTCTAAATTTTCGTTTCCACCATGTATATTTGGTCTATATTCTTCTCTTAAATAATCCAGATATAACATCGAAGCCACCGCATCAACTCTTATTCCATCTAGATGAAATTTTTCTATCCAAAACATCGCCGAAGACATTAAAAACGATCTAACTTCATTTCTTCCATAATCAAATACATGCGTTCCCCACTGCTTATGTTCTTTTTTAAGCTCATCTGGGTACTCATAAACACAAGTACCATCAAACTCATATAAGCCATGTTCATCTTTTGGAAAATGAGCTGGTACCCAATCTAATATTACTCCTATATTTGCCTCATGAAACTTGTTTATAAAATACATAAAATCATGTGGTGTTCCATATCTTGAAGTAGTACTAAAATAGCCTGTAACTTGATAACCCCAAGAGCCGTCAAAAGGATGTTCTAAAATCGGCATAACTTCTATATGAGTATAATTCATTTCTTGCACGTAAGGCACTAATAAATCTGCAAGCTCTCTATAATTATAAAACTCTCTATATTCTTCACCTTCTTTATATTCAGGTTTCTTCCATGAGCCAAGGTGTACTTCATAAATATTTATAGGCTTTTCAAAGTGTCCTTCTTCTTTTCTTCTAGAAAGCCAGCTTTCGTCACTCCATTCAAATCCATCTAAGTCATATATAACCGATGCTGTTTTAGGTCTAACTTCACCGCAAAATGCATATGGGTCTGCCTTCATAACAATTTTTCCTGAAATTTGTTCTACGCTATATTTATAACAATCATTAGAGCTAGTATCAGAAGTTATAAGCTCCCAAATACCATTGTCAGTAATTTTTGTCATAATGTGCTTAGCATTGTTTCTATCCCAGTAGTTAAAGTCACCAACAACCGAAACTGACTTCGCATTCGGAGCAAAAACTCTAAAAACATAATAATTATTATCGTTATCTTCATTAACTCTATCTAATTTATGACACCCCATAATTTCATATGCTTTACAATTATTACCCTCATGAAATAAATAAGAATTATAATCAAAACTCTCTTTATTATAAAAATTTCCCACAGTTCCAAACTCCTTTCTTAATAAATAATTTTTATTAATTTTTTATTTTATTTTATTTTTATCT
>JAWXUY010000278.1:0-2309 GCA_044425885.1 bacterium
AATAATATAATAATATTATAGTAGAATAGTATAGTATTATATTATTTATTTTTTTATAAGTCTTTAAGTTTTTGATTTAAAACTTTTAAATTTTGAATAGTGTTGTAATCCATAAGAGTATCAAAAATTAGCCTTACTACATGATGTAGAGTTTTTATTTCTCTTTTACCCCAAATTCTTTTTCTAGTGCAGTCATCAAGCCCAAAAAACATCTTTTGCTTTTTTCTTGCATCAGACTTTATTAAGAATATAGATGAGATATTATCGTTTTCTAATATTTTAGCTGTTGTTGCATGTTCTATTACCAATACATCATTTGTATAAAAAATGCCTTCTTTACTACTTTTATGAAATATATTTTCAAAAACTTCTATAGAAACGTTTTTTGCTTGGGTTGGAATTTCTATATGTTCTTTTTCCCATAAGTAAGTGTTTATATAGGCATCTTTATTAATATTTGAGTCAATCTCATATAAATAACCTCTGTCTACTTTATAATATATCGTCAAATACTCCAGCGCCTTTTTAACAGCCTCTGGTTTATTTTCTGTTTCATGTAATAAATCAGAAATTTCTCTAATTACTTCAAAATCAATTAATTCGTATTTCCTGTGGGTTGCTTGATTGTTGTTTGTTGTTAACTTGACTGTATTTTGAGTAAAATTGTCATTGTATTTTGCAAATCTATTTCTACCATTTTTCTTAGAATAATACAACGCCTTGTCTGCTTTTTTATAAAGACTTTCAAATGTTGTACCATCTTCTGGACAAAGTGCTACCCCTATACTAGCTGAAATAGCATGGTTGCTCGTTTCAGAGTGATAAGGCTTTTGCAACACATTACATAGCTGACCAGCTTTTTCTAATGCGATATCTATGTCATTACAGTTTTTCATTACTACTATAAATTCGTCACCGCCAATGCGTCCAAATATATCATCTTTTCTAAAGCAATCTTTGATATCCGTAGCAACTTCTTTTAGTACAAAGTCGCCAAAATGATGCCCTAGATTATCATTAATTTCTTTGAAATGGTCTAAATCTATAATAAACATGGCATGTTCGTTGTTTGACTTGCTTGCCTTATTAGAAGATATAAGCTCATTGATTTCTATTTCTGTAGAGATTTTGTTGTAAAAACCTGTTAATAAATCACGCTTAGCTTGTTCCTGTAGTATTTTTTGGTCGTTTATATTTACAAGTTTACCTATTACTAGTAACGGCTCACCCTCGCTGTCTTTTACAAAAGTGTATATAGGCTTATGCCATTGCCACTCCATTTCTTCTGCGTTATTAGCTCTATACCTCATCTCTATGTACTTATGAGTACCATCTTTCATAGACTCCACAAATTCTAAAAATAAATGTATATCTTCTTCAAAAATCATTTCAGCATCTAAAAAACATTGCGGAAAATTTTCCATTGAGGTATCGTCAAACATACCTGCGCCCTTACCCATAAAGTGTATTATGTTCGTTCTTAAATCTAACCTAAAAATAAGCTCATCTGATATTTCTGTAATCTTATGAAATAAAACTCTTTCTAGATGCAACTTATCATTTATCTCACGCCTATCACTAAGGTCTTTAAGAGTAGAATAAAAGAGGCGCTCACCGTTTGAAGATGTTCTAGCACGTCCATAAAGCCTAACCCATTTAATGCTATTTCTCTTACCTTTCATACGAAACTCAACATCAACATTCTTATTGTGATATAAGTTATCATATATCTCACTCATTACCCAATCTCTATCTTCTTCATAAATAGAATACTTTAATAAGTTGTTAAATTCTTCTTTTGTTTTATCTATTTCAAGTATTTTATACTGCTCCTCATTGGCGTAAGCGACCGATAACTCAGGCTCTATACTCATAACCATAACTCCGTTTGGTATAAATTCTGGAACTTCTATTAGGTTTACTAAGTGAATATTATCCAAAGAGCTCACAACTTTTGTATCTTCGTCAAATGCATATATTACTATATTATTTTCTTTATCTATGTATTTACATTTAAAAGTAGTTTCTACTATATGTTCTTTGTCATCTTCACATCGTTGCTTAAAATACGTAACGCCTTTAACAATGTCTTGGGTTTCTAAATCAATAGCAACCTTTTCAGTAATAGCATTAAACATCTCATAACTATAAGTTATCTCGTACATATCACTGATAAAGACTTCTGGTGGAATATTTAGCATACACTTCATAGCAGTGTTGGTGTAGATTACTTTGTTCGTTCGTGTTTGTTTTATTATAATGCCTTCAGATAGGCATTCCATAGCTTCATAATTCATTAAAAGGTACCC
>JAWXUY010000279.1:0-2306 GCA_044425885.1 bacterium
ACGTAATACTCTACTACTTAACGGTATTTTAAAATTAAACTTAAAAACGAATTTAAAAAATAACGTCTTTGAATTAGATGAGTCTACTAAAAAAGAAAAAAATAGAAAAGTAATTGCTATATCTACTTATAAGACCATTTAGGTGGTTTTGCAGTACGTTTATTACAAAAATAAAATAAAAAATCAATAATTAAAGTGAAGCTATTTAATAATATATAAATTAAACAGTTTTACTTTTTTTAATTTTTTTAATAAAATATATTCCCCCCTAATGACTAAAAAATCCCTTTTATTTAGACGTATAGTAACAAGCTATTACAAAAATACTTGCCAATAATTATTTATTATGCTATAATAAGTAAACGTCTTGAGATAGGCGTATATTTTGCTAGTAAATCCTATATTCTAAAGTAATAGTTTAGGAATAAGAATTTATAAATTAGCAAATATTACACGTAATACTCTACTACTTAAAAGTATTTTAAAATCAAAATTAAAAAGGAATTATTGAAATATGAGAATAATATCTGGCTCTGCTAGGGGAATTAAGCTAATAACTCCTGAAGGTCTCAAAACTAGACCAACCGCTGACAGAATAAAAGAGTCGCTCTTTAACATGATTGCTCTTGAAATACCCAATGCAAATTTCTTAGATTTGTTTAGTGGAAGCGGTGCGATAGGAATAGAAGCCCTTTCAAGAGGTGCAAGACATTCTACATTTATAGACAACAACAAAAATGCCATAAGTTCTATAACCCAAAATCTGAAAAAGTCTAAACTGGAAAAAAATGCTACTATTATAAATAATGATATATTAAATGCTCTAAAAAAATTAAGTGATATTAATAATAATAAATTTGACATAATATTTCTAGACCCGCCATATAATCAAGGTCTTACAGAGCCTGTATTAAATTTAATAGCTCAATCCCGTTTACTTTCAAATGACGGTTTTATAATTTGTGAACAGCATCTAAAAGAACCTGAATTGAAAATAGATAACTTGAAAACTTATAAAGTAAAAGAATACAAAATAACTAAAATGTTATTTATGAATTATTTATAAATATTAAATTATATTATATTAAAAGGAGTGAATTTTTTGAGAGCAGTTTATCCAGGTAGCTTTGACCCTCCTACAAATGGTCATCTAGATATTATAACTAGAGCTAGTAAATTGACTGGTACTTTGGTTGTTGGTGTTTTAAATAACAATACTAAAACACCCTTATTTTCAACAGAAGAACGAATTGAAATGTTATTAGAGCTTACAAAAGACCTAAAAAATGTACAAGTAGTAAGTTTTTCTGGTCTTCTAGTAAACTTATGTAAAGATTTAAATTGCAATATAATAATTAGAGGTCTTAGAGCTATGACTGATTTTGAATATGAATTTCAAATAGCTCTTACCAATAAAACACTAAATTCTGAGGTTGAAACCCTATTTTTACCAACGAGCACTCAAAACCTATGGTTAAGCTCTAGTGCAGTAAAAGAAATAGCAATGTTTAAAGGACCTTATGATAGTATGGTACCTGAAGCAGTTAAATCCAAGTTGGATAACAAATATAAATAAATAATAATATAAGGAGGTATTTTTATGAGTAATTATAGAAAAATTGAAAATTTATTAGATACTTTAAATGATATAGTAAATGATATGCGTCCAGGATTATTTGGTAATAAATCTTTTGATAAGGATGAAATTTTTAAAATAATAGATGATATAAAGTATGGCTTACCCAAAGAGCTAAAAGAGGCTAAAAAAATAATAGATAATGCCGATAAAATAATGCAAGATGCTCATATCGATGCTAAAAAGCTCATAAAATCCGCAGAAGAACAATCTGAAAAGCTAGTAAGTGAGCATAATATAACTAGACTAGCTAGAGAAGAAGAAGAACTTAAAAGACGTGAGGTAAAAGAATTTGTATTGGGTATGCGTGATGGGGCTGTAACTTATGCTGATAACTGCCTCTCAGACGTAGAAGAAGTATTGCAGAGTTCGCTAGAAGAAATAAATTATATAACTAAAACAATGGAAGAAAAGCTAACACTGGAATTAGAAAGAATATATACCAATAGACAAGAAATAAGAACATCTGATTTGTATGAAAAAGATAATAATAACAACAACTAATTTATAAAAAAAAGAGAGGTGAAAAAGCGCTTTTATATTACTTTTTTTAAAAAAGTTGAAATTTAGCCTTATTTTATGAAGAATAACTCTTTGAAAATATTTTTTATAGTAGTCTTTATAAGTATGTGTGTTACAACTATTTATGTTTTAAGTATTTCTACAAGTG
>JAWXUY010000028.1:0-12609 GCA_044425885.1 bacterium
GGCGATAACCCTTTATGAAAGCACGAAACGAGATTCGAACTCGCGACCCTCGCCTTGGCAAGGCGATGCTCTACCACTGAGCTATTCATGCATAATTTATTTTTTAAAAAAAGCAGGGCTAGTAGGATTCGAACCTACGCATGCAAGGATCAAAACCTTGTGCCTTACCGCTTGGCGATAACCCTTTATTGAAAGCACGAAACGAGATTCGAACTCGCGACCCTCGCCTTGGCAAGGCGATGCTCTACCACTGAGCTATTCATGCATATATTCATTTTATATATAATGCAGTCGGGGGGACTCGAACCCCCAAGGTCTAGGACCACTAGATCCTTAGTCTAGCGCGTATGCCAATTCCGCCACGACTGCGTAATATGTACTATTTTACTATTTTTTTTATCACTTTTATATTTTTTAACTTAACAATAAAAATCAAAGCACTTAAATTAAATAACTGATTTGATTAGTACAAATGTTATTATAATACATTTTTTTATATAAGTCAATACTTTTTTTTATTTTTTTGTTTTATTTTTTTGTTTTTTATTTTTTTGAATAATAAAACCCCATTAATGGACATTTTTAGTCAATTAATGGGGAGGGGGGAGTATATTATTTTTAATATACTGTATTAATCTTGCGTATAAGCAAGTAACGCAACATGTCTTGCTCTTTTAATTGATAGAGTTAACATTCTTTGATGTTTTGCACAATTACCAGTAACACGTCTTGGTAATATTTTACCTCTTTCTGATACAAACTTTTTAAGTTTAATAGTGTCTTTATAATCTATAGCATTTGCTTTTTCGGCACAGAAAATACATATACGTTTTTTTCTTTTACCACGTTTTTTGTTCATCATAATAAATATTAGGGTCTGAAACCACTTTTTATATTTTATACTTATAAGTGGAAGGAATCCCCTTTTCACCTCTCTTTATTTTTTATTTTTGTTTTTATTTTTTATTTTTTATTTTTTATTTTTGTTTTTGTTTTTTAAACACCACAATTAGAAAGGTAAATTTTTATCTTCATTAACATCCATATCTATCATATAGATATCATCTTCTTCCTGACTATTGTCATTACCATTAAAATTAGCTGGACTATTTGAATTACTTGGGTCTTCATAATAACTTTCTGAATTTGCACTATTACCATAACTATTATCATAAGCACTATCATAACCACCACTACCACCATAATCATTATTATTTTGATTTTGATTTTGATTATAATTGTTATTGTTATTATTGTTATTATTATTATTATTATAGTTACTATTGCTGTTATAATTATTATTATTGTTGTTGCTATAATTATTTTGATTTTGGTTATTATAATTATTGTTTTGGTTAGTATTCGATGACGATTTACTTTCAACAAATTCTACTTCTTCTGCTACAATTTCTGTACTATAACGTTTTTGACCTGTCGTAGCATCATCCCAAGAGCTAGTTTGTATTCTTCCAGCAATACCTATTGGCTTACCTTTACTAAAATACTTTCCAATAAATTCAGCTGTTTTACCAAATGCTACACAATTTATAAAATCTGCATCTGGCTCATTTTGTCTTTTATATCTTCGACTTGTTGCCACGCTAAACTTAGCTATCTGCATACCATCTTGAACATATCTAATATCTGGATCTCTTGTTAAACGTCCTACTAAAGTGACTTTATTCATTTTTCAAATTACCTTTCTAATTATTTTTAGTCTTTATAACTGGTTTTTTATTAATCTTCTTGACGAATTACTAAATATCTAAGAACATTTTCTTTAATACGCATACGGCTTTCAATTTCTTTTGGAGCTTCTGGATCTGCTGTAAAAGTTATAAAATTATAGAAACCATCGTTAAGCTTTTTGATTTCATAAGCGAGTCTACGCTTACCCCAATCATCAACTTTATCTATAGTTCCACCAAATCTAGTAATAAGTTGTTGTACTGACTCTAATTCAGCTTTAAGAGCATCTTCTTCAAGAGTTGGCTTAACTATAACTGCTAATTCATACTTGTTCATTTTTGTACCTTTTGCCATTTTATGATATAATATAATATAATGGCTTTCCTTTCATAAATTTTGTTTTTTTTTATTGTTTTAGTGCTGTTCGCCTATGCTTAATTTAATATTAAGGATAAACTTTAAACGAGTTTATATAAACTCCTTTTGGACATTAGGCTTTTGACCACACCTATATAAGACAAGAATAGACTATAATAGAGTAGAAAATCAAAAACAAGGATTAATTATTAATTTTAAATTTATGTTTATATTTAATTAATTTAATTAAAATTTAATTGTCGTTTTGGATTATAACATAATAAATTAGATATGTCAATAAAATAAGGATAAGTTTTTTATTTTGTTGATAAAATAAAATAAAATATAAAATTACTTGTCATAGCACCATGACGTTGTAGAATTGCGATTAAGTTGCGATTAAATTGTTTAAGAGGAGATACTATAATTATATATATTATTTATTATTTATTATTTTTGGTTTAAATTTTGAGTTAAATTGTTTTTTTGAGTTAGGACTTGATTCAATAAACTTTGGAGTTAATCTAAATAATTTACTTTAGACTGAAACTGATTTTTCAATTTTTTCAGATTAGCTTTGTAGATAGCTATTTTAAAATTTAATATAAAGTTATCATGGTTTAAAGATACGTTAATATTTCTTAAATTCTTCTACTTACAATTTGTGGATTTGTAGTTTTTGCTTTTAATTCATGTCTTGGTTTTGGGGGGTAAATTTGGTTTATTGTATTCGACTAGCTTTTTAATGTCATCACTTAGTACTTCATTTTGGTTAGGGGAATCCACTTGATTTTCATTGGCATGCTGAAACCACTTTATAAGGAAACCATGTATAATATCACTAGCTATTTTATTTGGGGATATTTCATATGTTGTAGCTGGAGCAATTTCTATTTCTTTGATGGTTTCGCTGGATACTTCATCTATTAAATAATCTAATCTTGATTTATCCACTGTGTATATTTGGTCATATAATGGTATCACCTCTTTATTGTTGGATAAAACTGCTATATGAGATGGTCTTGGTCTGTAAACGATTTTTTTTGAGATTGTGAAATAAACTACGCTTACACTACTGCTATGCTTGTTTATTAAATTATTAGATATAATTTATAGCTGGTCTATTCGAGCAATTTCAGACCCTATAGAATTATGCATACTAAATTCACACTCTTTCACATAATATATTTGACCTCTTTTTATTTTTGGTTATATTTCAAATATTTTGTTTATTATTTTAGGGTTTTTGATTTGTTATTTAATATATTTTACAATAATAAAAATAAAAATAAAAATAAAAAAACTAGTGTAAACACTAGTTTTTTATTTTAGCTATAATTTTTTTAGGATTCGATATAATATATAGACAAGCAGACTTCACTTGTATATCTTACCTTAGATAATCTACTAAAGAAGTTTGGTTTACTTTCATTCCTAGATTAAGAGCAGCTTGTAGAGCAGTATTTGCAACACTTAGGAACATCGCAACTTCTGCTAAATTGGCATCTTCATTTTTGGATTGTAGAGAAGAAATATTTACTATATCGTCTGCCAACCTAGTTTCTACTAGGTCTACTTTTGCCGACCTAACCCCAGCTGCTGTGCTGGCTGTAGCCACTTGAGTAGCTAAATTTTCGACAGTAGTAATCATGCTAGACATAAGCTCTTGTAGATTATTTTCTTCGAGATTTTCCCAAGCTATTTTTTCTTCATCAGACATATTTTTGTACTCGTCTGAATTTAGGAAATTAGTTATTCTTTCGAATTCTGTGTCACCAGTGTAAGTAAAACCTTCAGGTAGAGAAGGGAAAAGAGGCTCATCTGGTAAAGGATTAATCATTTGAGTTGGATCATCTGGATTTCTCATAGAAGGATCAACTATAGTTTCATCTACAAAACTACCACCTCTTATCTCTGTATAATCATCAATACTGTAAATATCTGAAGCAAGAGTATTAATTTCGACAGTTACATTTGCCCCAACTTGGACATTTATCAACTGACCCTCTATGCTAGAAACTTTTACATATTCGCCAGTTTCTTCATCAACTTCATAACCAACACCAGTGCCATCATTTTCTATAAGAGCAGCTTCTGGGTCAATAGTATAACCACCATTTTCAGTTTCAGTTATAGTAACATCTGGATAATTTTCATAATCAATCATGAGACCAGTGTTGCCATAGACTGTCGTATTTAAGATATTATTACCATCTTCATCTTGAGTTATAGGGGCTTCATCTGTTTTGTAACCAGCGAATAAATACCTACCCATGTAAGTAGTGTTTAACTCCTGTTCTAATTGAGCAGTAAGAGAAGCCATTTGCTCTATAATAATTAACCTATCGGCAGTGCTGTAACTGTCATTAGAAGCTAGAGTAACAATTCCCTTCATATCTACAAGAACCCCTTGCTCTAAATTGTTAAAAACAGCCTCTGTAGCATCTATCCAAGAAGTAGATTGAGCGGCATTTTTTGCATACTGCTCAGACTCTGAAATCATTGTAGAATACTTGAGAGAACGACTAGCGATAATAGGATCATCTGAAGGCATAGTAATTAATTTACCTGTACTACCTTGAGTATTGTATAAATCAACAAGAGCCATGTTTCTGTTAATTTGCGTCAACATTTTGTTAGCTGACATTTGATTAGTGATTCTCATTTTGTGATACCTCCGATTTAAAAAATATTTTGGATTATTTTTTAAATTATTAAATATTTATTATGTGTTTATTAAATTATGTAATTATTATTATTATTATTAATTTTAATTCAGTCTAATTTTCAATTAAGTTACATTACGTTAAATTTTTTTATTTTTTTATTTTTTTGTTTTTTTGTTTTTTTGTTTTGTTTAAATTGGATTTAATTTTAGCCTAACCCTTTAATAGTGGTTTCATATATTTCACTTATAACATTCATGAGCTTGGCAGCAGCTTGATATAAATACTGATACTGAATCATAGCTGAAACTTCTTCATTTAAGCTTACACCTGAAACTTGTAGCCTTTGATTTTGGATAGTTTCAGTGACACTAATATAATACTCAGTGAAACTATTTGCTTGGTCCGTGTCTATTGCTAAAGTAGTAGCTAGAGCATTGGCGAATTGATAAAAACTACCTTCTGAGAAAACAGTTCCATCATCTTTAAGATTTAAGAAACCTAGTATTACTTCATTGTTGCTTGCATCTGTGATATCATCAGAAGAAGAACTAGCTAACTTGTTTGGATCAGATATTAAATCAGCATTGATAGCAAGATTAAATATATTAAGATTTTCATAATCTATTAACTCTGGATCACTGATAGTTTCTCCAGTCTCTGAATCTGTCATAGTAAAGAATAAAACTCCAGTTTCTCCATAAGAATCATAACCATCTTGATGCCCTATCACACCTTCTAATTCAGCATCATCACTGTATCTAAGACCAGTATTAAAAGCATAAGCAATAGTTCTTGCAAACTCGTTTAACTTGTCTAAATAATAAGGGATACCTTTGTACTCACCAGTTGTGCCATCACCATCTCTTACATCTACAAGCCCTTTAATTTCTCCGCTAGCACCTGTTAGATTAAATTCGCTACCAGCAGACCAGCAAATATCATACATACCTGGAGCATTTACATCATCTACTATAATTTCTAGTAATATTGGATTACCATCTTCATCTAATACTTGGTCACCATTTTCATCTAATTCATAAACATATTCATCAGTACGTCTAACACACTCAAGAGTGTTATAACCATTGTGATTTACGAATTCTTGACCATTGATTAATACTGCATATTGAAGCCCAAGCTCCCTACCAGAATTATCACTATATTCTTTTACTTCTACATTTACATACTGCGATAACTCATCTATAAGTAAAGCTCTTTGGTCTCTAAGCTCAAGACACTCATTGCCATAAAGCTCAAATTGATAAATACGCTCATTTATATCTGATATTTGGTTACCGATAGAGTTTACACGCTCTACAAGAGAATAAATTTCTTCATTTACATCTATTTGTTGCTCTCTAAGAGAAGAAGCATTAAGCTGTAGACTAGTTATAAGACTTTCGGCATTGCTTACAACACTTGTTTTAAATTCAATGCTGTTAGAATCAAAAGAGAGACTAGATAAAGCATCAAAAAAATCACTTACATTAGATAACATGCTAGAGCTAGATAAAGAGCTGAAACAAGTTTCCATAAAACTAAGATTAGAATTTTTTTGGCTGTACTCACCTAGAGTACTAACTTGAGGCCAATACTTTTTATCTAAATAAACATCTCTTATTTGACCATTTCCATAAACTACAGTCCCTGTACCTATTTGCCCAACACTGCTATAACTATTAAGAGGACTAGCAGTAGTTTGCTTAATATACTGCCTTGAATACCCCTCTGTTGCGGCATTTGCGGCATTATTTGCGGCATTTGCAATACCTGCTTTTGCGGCAAATAAAGCCGTTGATGCTATATGAAATTCAAAAAACGACGAACCCATAAAAGACCTCCTTTTATATTTATATTTATATTTTAATTTATTAATAATAATATTTTAATTTAATTTAATTTTTTATTTTTTATTTTTTATTTTTTATTTTTTAATTTTTTTATTGCTACCAAGCCATAATCTCATCCATTAGAGTTCCAATCGTAGACATAACTTGAGCGGCTGCTTGATAAGCATACTGATATTGAATCATGTAACTAAGTTCTTCATCCATAGATACCGCTGAAATAGTTAACCTTGTGTTGTCAGTTAGAGTTAAAATATCTACTGTAGAAGCTAATTTTTCTTGGTCTTCTTGGGCTGAAACTGCGAAATCTGTAACTATTTTTTTGTAATAATCATCTATTGAATAACCACCTAAATCATCTATAGGATTTTTCCAGATATCATTCAATTGATTTAGAAGCTCATTGTCACTAATATCCCCTGATAAAGAAGTAGCAAGCTTGTTATAACCATCTGACTCAAGAAACGCTGGATTTATCATTATGTTTTCTAGAGTGTAGAGGGTGTCATAATTATCTGAGTCTTCTGCAATATTATAATAATCATTTGAATAATCATCATATTTTGCTACTCCAGAGGCTATTAATTCTTCTATTTCTTCATCAGTCATATCAGTAGTATCTATTATTTCACCATCTTCATTTACTAATTGATTAGTGTCTGTTATTCTTATAAAAACTGGAATACCTGAATCACCATTTAAATCCGTTGAGTCATAATCCATAACCATAGAATTTATTAGCGTAACTATTTCATGTACAATAGTATCTATGTCTTTTTGGACTGTACATACTAGATAATTTCCTATATCATCATCACTCATGGTATAATCCCCTATTACATCACCACGAGATATAAGAGTAGCTTTTAGAGAACCCATCGTAGTATCTGAATTAACACCTAAATACTCACTTGATAAATCATCATATAAAAGCCTTACAACTGCATCACAAGATAATACTTCTGTGCTTTCAGTAAATACTACTTGATAAAACGGATAATCACCATTAATATATTGTAGACCTAAAGGTTGCTGAACATTATTAGCTAATATTTCTTTTCCACCTACTAATAAATCTATTCTAGTGGCAGAGCTATTGGCAACCGCCACTTCTTTTATAGTTACATCTATATAACCACTAAGGTCATCTAATAAAAGATTACGAGCATCATATAAATCATTAGGATTTAAGCCCATGTTTTCGGCATCAAATATAGCTAAACTAATCTCATTTATGCCTGCTACAAGAGCATTAACCGAAGATACTTCATCTTTTAATTGCTCATTCAGATTCATTTGATAAGATTGTAAATTAGAATTTATGTCTTGCATTTTAGTTATAAAATTATTTAAACTTGATATAAAAGTAGACCTTGTTTCTATAGCACCTGGATCTTGTATCATTTCGTTAAGAGCAACCCAAATTCCCTCTATAGTGTCTTGAGCTGAATACTCACTATAAAGCTCCCCTAAAATAGTATTAACTTCATCTGAAGCTGTTGCTTTAACGGCATAATAATTGGCATAAGAATTTTCATTTCTGTAACTAACATCATAGAAAGAATTTCTAAGCTGTCTTATTTGGGCATTGGTAGTACCAAGCCCAAGCTGGTTTTTGTAACTACCTATTTTACTAGAACTAACTGTAATGCTTGTATAATCGGTTTGTACTAACATCTGCCTAGTATATCCTGTAACAGTTGAGTTACTTATGTTATGCCCAGTAACAGAAAGCCCTACTTGAGCTGCTTGTAGTCCACTAAAAGCATTTGATAAACCTGTAAACATAAAGAATCATCTCTCCTTTTCAATATTTTCAACATTTAATTTTTAATAATTATTACTGCGTTGCATCAAACATTTTATGTTCATGAGCACCTATAGTATTTCCAGAGGCATCATAAAAAGTTTGTTTGGGTTGATTTTCAAACTGCATAGAATTTATAGTAAACTCAGCATAATCAGCCGATAACTGGATAAGCTCTTGATTATGGTCATTAACGACTTTAAGCCTTTGGGCTAAATCTAGTATTTTTTCACGACACTCAATTATTTCTTTGGCTTCTGGTTGTTCTTGTATAGACTCTAAAATTTGTGATAACGTAGCATTTTTTGGTTTACCAAGAACCATAGCCATATCTATGAATACCTCAATACGTTTTTTTTCAAGCTTTTGGTTTCTGCCTATTATTTGATTTTCTACTATAAGAATTTCTCTAAGAGCATCTATATCATTTTTAACTATAATATCTTTTTTGGCAGTAGAGGTATCTAATAACTCTTGATAAACTACTACTTGAGCCGATAAAACATCTTTCAATTCAACAATAAGACTTGCCATAAAATATTTTCCTTTCTTGCTTGATTTTGATTTTGATTTTAATTTTTTATTTAATTTTTTGTTTAATTTTTTGTTTAATTTTTTATTTTTAATAGCCTTGCATAATCTTGCTAGCGATATCCATAGAAGATATATTATAAGTTCCATTTTGTATTTGTTGTTTTAAGCTATTAACCTTGTCTTCCCTTTCAGCATTAGGCTTATCATTTGCTAGAGCTTTCATAGTGATTTGATAATCTCTCGCATCACTCGATACATTAATAGAATCGTTAGACGCTTTATACATACTTCTTGCCTTAACACTATTAGCACTATACTTATTTCCAATATTAGAAGCTTGCTTATTTTTTGCTAGCGTTCTTATAGTTGACTGGAAATTTTTTGTATCACTAGAGGAATTAATAGCTGAATTAGTAGCTTCCTTGCTTTTATTACTTGAGTAATTCTTGTAAATATCTGTTGATTTTTGGACATTGCTTTTAATTTTATTATTATTATTAGTATTATTATTATTGCTACTATCTTGGAGATATTGCTCTGTACTATTAAAAATATTAGATATTCTCATACTAAGACCTCCTTTAAATTATTATTATTACTTATTCCACTATCCCTATATTTGTTTCTTAGTTTTGTTTCTATTATTTCTATTAAAAAACCCTTAAAATCATTAATCTTAAATACTACGCTTAATTTATATATCGTCTAAAATTTTAAAAACATTAGTATTATATTAAATTATTATTTTTTATTATTATTTTTCAAACATTATGATTTTAATTTTTGTATTAAATTATAATGTTACTATTGTTTAATTTTTATTCCTGAGACTGAATTATAAAATAACTCTGCTTGATTTGATAATTCTTCTGACGCTGAAGCTGTTTCTTCACTTGTAGAAGTATTTATTTGCGTTACTTTTGATATTTCATTTATGTTGTTTGTAATCTCTAATATAGAATTTTGTTGTTCTATCGTAGACTCTTTATTAGCTCTTATTATAACTGATATATCTTCTATTTGCGTTAACATCGCTATTAAAGCCTCTGAAGTTGAGTTAGCAATTGAAGACCCTTGATCTACATTTTGGGTTGCCGTTTCTATTAGGCTTGTCGTCTGTTTGGCTGCCTGCTGACTTCTATTCGCTAAACTTCTTACTTCTTCCGCTACTACTGCGAAACCTTTTCCATATTCTCCAGCTCTGGCTGCTTCTACAGCGGCATTAAGAGCTAATATATTAGTTTGGAACGCTATATCTTCTATTACTTTTATTATGTTAGAAATACTATGAGATGACTCATTGATTTTGCCCATTGATACCAATAACGCATTCATTTTGTTATTACTTTCGTTTGCACTATCTTTAGTCTCTGACACTAAATTATTTGCCTTAATCGAATTATTAACACTTTCTTCTGACTGCTTAGATATAAGCTCTGTTATCGCAGTAAGTTTTTCAACAGATTGAGCCTGTTCAGTTGCTCCTTCGGCTAAAGCTATGCTCGAATCTGATATTTGATTAGAGCCGTCTGCTACTTGTTCAGCCGAAGCTATTATATTTTTAACTAGACTATTTAAGTTAATATTTATATTCTCCACTGAGTTTTGTATTAGTTTAAAATCCCCTACATAATTAAGCGCCATCTCTACATCAAAGTTTTGGTTAGACATCTCGTTTAATATTCTTGAGATTTCTGCTATGTAAGACCCTACTGTCTCGGCAGTGTAATTAGTGGCATCTACCACCTCTGAGAAAGAACCTTTATAATCTTTAGTTATTCTATAATCAAAATTACCTTTTGCAAATGCTACTAAACTAGTCTTGGTATCAAATATCGCCTCATCTATTATTTGGACAAGAGTATTTAAGCCTTCTGCTATTCCTACCCATTCGCCCTTGTAGTCCGATGGCACAAGAAGATTTTTAAATTCTCCATTTCCAACATCTTTACTTAATTTATTAATAGAATATACAAATCCATTTAAAATTTCTTGTACTTCATCTACTGCTTCAGTAAGGGCTATTTTATCTCCTGGCATAGGTCTTGTTTCTATATCAAAGTTACCTTCTCCAAAAGATTTTATTAAACCTATCATATATAAATTATCTTCTACTAATCCATCTACACTTCTATTAACTGCCTCTACAACATCTTTATAAGCTCCTTGATATTTATTAGAATTAATTTGATAAGCTTTCATTCTTCCTTCATCTAAATCATCTGCCATTTTGTTAATATCTGTTATAATGCCTTTGAAATTAACTACCATCGTATCTACTGCCTCTGATAAATCCCCTATTTCATCTTCTTGTTCTAACTTAATATCAATATTTAGATTACCACTTGCTATTTGAGTAGAAGCATCTTTAATTTTTCTAATAGGCTTTGTAACTCTAGAAGCAACTCCTCTTAATAAGATAGAAGAAGCACTAGCACATAATAAGAATAGTAAAGTTATTTTTACCATTACCCTTGCTTTTTCTTCTTGAATTCTGTCTACTTCTAGTGTTATAGTGTCAAAAGTAGCTATACTAACATCAGATATTTCAGCATGAAGTTCTTCTCCTATCCCTGCTACTATACTAATATATTGAGCTACTAAAGCATCGTTGGTATTAGTTATAATTGCATTTATTACAGCTTCTGCATCTTCTATATCAGCATCATTTTCCTCAGCACTTATAATACTATTTATACTGTCATTTAAAGTATTATTTGCTGACTCTATTGCTCCTTTTAAAAGTTGGAAATTATTATGATAGTCTAACTGTAATACTTGTATATCCTCTACCATATAGATTAGATTGCTCATATCATAGCCTTGTTCATGAACTTCTATTAAGTTGTCTAAAAATTTTGCTGAAATTTCCTGACTATAAGCACAATACCCCTCTAAAGTTGATATTAGAGCACTATCTATATTTCTTTCATATGCCACTCTTGTTACATTTCTTCTAAGTTCACCATAAGTTTTGGTAAGCTCTGTACTATCTTCTAATAATATTTTAGTATTGTTTATCATTTTAAAATAATCTCTATTTATACCATTTATAAATTCAATGTCATAAGCAGCGAATATAGAAAAACAAATAACTATACCAACCATTATTAAATTAAACTTAGAATTTAAAGTTTTGAATTTCATAAAAATCCTCCTACGTATTTTTTAGTTTTTGCTATATACTAGCGTTATTTATATAATATATTACCTTATTTACATACATTTGTCAAATAATACAATAAAATTTTTAAATAAACTTAAATAATTAATACATACATACTATATTATATTGTACTATATATGAAAGAGGGGGATATTTTTTTTTGAGTAGACGTTAAAAATGGTAATATATTCATAATATTTAATTAAATAAAAATTTGCAAATTGTTGTAATTTGTGGTAATATGATATTTAAAAAAAGAAATAAATTATCAAAAGGAGGTTTTTTTTTAAAAATATTATGTTTAAAACAAACCAAGTAAATCGAGTAAGCTCAAATAAATTTGGTAAACAATTAAATTTAATTTTGGGCATCTTCACATTTTTCATCATCTTCACCCTACTCAGCTTCTCTAACAGACTGCCTAGTATAACTAACTTAAAAATTGTCCAAGCTGAAATTATTAGTATGGATTTAAGCTACGACGGCGGTATATACCCTTATAAGGCTGAAAAAGTACATATAGAAATAGATGGTAACTCA
>JAWXUY010000280.1:0-2297 GCA_044425885.1 bacterium
AAAAACCTATTGAATATACTACTTGAATTGCTGGAAACCCCTAAAGCTAGTTAAACTACAACGTAGAGATGAAATAGGCTCAAGCGTGAGAGTAGCGAAAGCAGAAAAAATTAACTAGATGACATAAGGTTAAAACCTAAGCGTTAAATAACAATGGGCAATCAGCAGGTAAGACTTGAAAAGAGTAAACTTCAACGACTATCCCTTTTGGAGGGAGTAGGTTGCAAGCGATGGTAACCGAAGTGGGTAGACCTTAGCAGAATATTTATAAATATTGCTGAAGGATAAGATATAGTCTGTGCTTGTATGAAAATGCAAGAAGTTCATAAGAGAACTGCATAGAGAATAGCGCCTTTATGTGAACGAAACCTTAAATAAAACTATGCTAAGTGGGTAGGTTAGTTTTAGAGAGGTTCAGATACAAAATATGAATAAAGCGATTTCTTTAATTATAAACGCTAGAAAAGTTTATTTTATTAATGTGCTTAATGATATGGCGACTTTGGATTTAGTTGCTAAATAAATTAATTAAGTAATAAGAATTAGTAAACGTATACAGAAATGTGTGCGTGGAGATGGGGTTAAAGAAAAATAAAATAACCTGTCGAATATACTACTTGAATTGCTGGGAAGTCTTAAAGCTAATTAAACTACAACGTGAAGATGAAAAAAGCTTGAGCGTGAGAGTTGTGAAAACGGAAAAAATTAATTAGATAAAATAAGGTTAAAACCTAAGTTTTGATTAACAATAGATAATCAGCAGGTAAGACTCGAATAGAGTAAACTTCAACGACTATTCCTCTTGAGGGAAGTACATCGCAAGCTATTGGCGGTGGAAGTGGGTAGCCCCTAACATATTAAATATTTTTTTTTAAGACTTAATGATGAGGGAGAAGATATAGTCTGTGCTTGTATGAAAATATAAGAAGTTCATTATGATTAAGATTAAGATTAAGATTAAGATTATAATAAAATTATATGAGAACTGCATAAAGATTAGCGCCTTTATGTGAACAATGCCATTCGTAGGAGAAGTGCTAGGTTTAGTATACTTTAAACTACGGAGAAGGCTCAGAGGTATGGGATATTCTGGTATAATAGCAACAGATTCTAATTATAAGTTTATGCGAATAGGTATGAATTGCGTTAGTATAGAGAGTAGTCATATTATGGCTATGATGGCATCTTTGATGACAGAGAAAGACTTGGTTATAGCTATATCTCATTCTGGAGAGACAGAAGAAATTATAAAAACAGTTGAGATAGCTAAGCAAAGTAATGCTAAAGTAATTTCTATAACGGGTAATGATTCATCAAGATTAGAAAATAATTCAGATGTATCTTTACACTATATCGCAAAAGAAACAAAATTAGAGATAGGGTCTATATCATCTAAATTGGCACAGATGTTTTTAATAGATATGCTGTACGTGGAGATCATAAAAAAGAAATTAAATAAAGATGCACTAAATAAAGATGCACTAAATAAAGATGCACTAAATAAAGATGTACTAAATAAAGAAATAATAGAAAATGAGATTAAACCAATAAGTACAAGGGCTGTAAATTTATTCAAATAATTTAAAATAGCTCCCTACTCTTTTAATATTTTAGAGTGGGAGCTGTTTTGTTGTTGTTTTAATCTTCTAAATTAATAAAGAATTCATGGACTTTTTTACCACAAGTACCGTCTAAATTAGATGATATTTCTAAATAAACTTCTTCTTGATATTTTTTTATAGTATCTAAATTGTTATTTGCGATATCATCTAAATATTTATATAACGAGTTATGCTTACTTTCTGGCTTAATAAAATTTCCTGTATTTTTATCCGTTATAAATCCTAAAGTATCACCGTTAAGCTCTTTTACAAATTTATCGTACTCAGGCTTTTCTAATTTTAAGTCTATGTACTCAAATGCGTCTTCTTTTACATTTATTTTAATAAATTTGCCTGTATAATTAAGCTGTATAACTAAATTTTCGTCATCTAAAACATAGGCAAGCTCACAGATTGGAAAATTTGGCGATAACATTTGGTCGGGATTAATAAACTTGTCGCTTAATGCCTCCGCTACTAGTATACCAGCTTCACCAGAATTTTTATTTATTTTAACTAGATTATTGCTTAAATCAGGAATTGCCACAAAAAAATCACCAACAGATATAATATCAACAAATCCACTACTAATATTAAACTTACATTTTTCGTGAGAGTAAGCCATCCAGCAGTTAAACTCTTTAGGCAACTCAATTAATTTAACTTGTTTTGTTTTTAAATTATAATTAATTATAT
>JAWXUY010000281.1:0-2296 GCA_044425885.1 bacterium
GTTTCACTAAAGTTAACGCTCTCCTCTGGACAAGGTCTTAGAGTTCCCCTACTTTGTTGTTGGGCAATCCTTAAACACTCACTCTTACCTTTCCACTCAAATTTATATTTCTCAAAGTCATTGTCAATATACTCACCGCATAGGCTTAGTAATTTGTCGATGTCAAGCGTACCCTCTGAAAAGCACTCTGGAAATACGCTTTTTAATTTTTCTTTGTTGGTACTCTCAAGGTTCTTAGAGTAGCCGTCCATTTTGTAGTCTTCTTGTTTCATTTCAAACCCTTTCTTAATTATATAAGTTATCAATTTTGACAAAAATAAAAAATATCTATATACCTAGCATTTTCTTTACTTCTTCATGTGAATATACATTACCATTTTTAATATCATCTTCTGCTTCTTTTAAAGATAATTCTTCTGCTGGTGTAAGTTTTGTAAAATCACTATCCCATGCTAATACCATTCTTTTAATAAATTCTTTTGCTAGAACCTGCTCCTCATTTGGTAGTAATTCTAATAATGATAAAGTTTCTTCATTTATACTTGTCATAATAACGCCTCCTTAATATCTTTTATAAATATCACCTCTTGAACCTACATCTATAACTAATAATATTTGTAATTTATTAGTATTATCTATACTGTAAATTACTCTATACTTCCCAACTCTTAGTCTTTTCCTTCCATCAGAATAACCTTTCATTGCTTTAATATCCCCATTTGGAATATTTTCAATAGCTTTTATAATATCTGTTTTAGCTTTAATATCTAATTTTTTTAAGTTTTTAATAGATTTGTTTGTGTATTCTATTTTATATACTGTCATTTTTTAAATCCCTTTGTTCTTTAAGCTGTTGACGTAATTTTTGAATATCATCATACTCATCAAAATCAACAACAATAAATCTTGGTTTGTTATTTTTTAAAACAACAACCATACCTTTATCTTCTACTTTACGCACAACTTTAGAAAAATTTTGATTTGCTTCAGCCATACTTACTAAATTTTCAGTATTAATAGTCATTTTTATCACCTCTTATTTATTATACCATAATAATAGGCTAAAAGAAACCTATTTTATAAAATTAATTTATATTAACTAAAAACTCACGCATAACTTTAATATTGGGATTTATGTTAGAAATATCTTGAGATGATTGAACTGGAACAGACGAACTAGCTTTTAAATATATAATATAGATAATACTAATTGAAAATACCAAAACAAAAAAACTAACCAATGTATGTAAAATATAAAATTAGTTAGTTTTTTTATTAGATTTTTTTATTCAAATAAATTATACATATAGTCCCAAAATGTATACGGTATTGAAATTCTTAATTTATAATGTTGCCATTCATTAAAAATATCTTCACGATGTGTGTGCACATAAATCTCATTTTTTAAAGAATTGACATCGAAATCTTCCTCAAAATTTTTAATACTGCCTATAGAAATACTATTTTTATAAATATTGGAAAAGCTTAAATCTTGTTTTCTAATATCATAGTCGTAATCATAACGAAACTCTGGTTCGTCAATATATTTTATCTTAATACTATAGTGACTACCCCTTTTAAAATCATATATGATAGTAAGAGTATCTATCTTTTCTCTTGTTGTACTTGTATTTACGTTATCTATATAGTAATATATAGAACTCAAAGCCACTTGCTTATACACTACAAAGTGCATAAAAGAAAATAAGATGCTATAAATTATTAAACCTCTTAATGCCCACTTAAAATATAGTTTTTTATTTAAATTCATTATTTTAATCCTTTATTTTAATCCTTTATTTTAATCCTTTATATGTACCCTTTATATATAAAATTATATTAAATTTGACTTTATAAGATTATCTAAATTATATGGTTGTATTATACCAAAATTTATATAATAACCATTATTGTCAGAACCATTTTCTGTGTTATAAACCCAATAAAAAGCATCTTCTGTGTTAGCTCCAAATTTATATGCTTGAAACACTATTTTAGAACAATAAGTTTCATGTGTACTGTTAACATTTGTATTTATAACATATTTAGCATTTGAATCTACATAAGTATTTTTAGCCCATGATGCTACTTTTACACCATAAGCATAATTTAAAGGTCTATAAACTTTTATCCAACTACCCCATGCAGAATAATCTTCAATAAATGTTTCTTTACGTGTAATATCAGGTGTATACCCTATACCTGCGATATGTAAAATATCATTAGAATCAAGAGCAATACCAGCATGACCTGTTAACCCCAAAAATAAAGTACTATTAGTAATTATTATATCACC
>JAWXUY010000282.1:0-2289 GCA_044425885.1 bacterium
ATAATAGTTTAAAATATAATAAAAAATTTTAGAAAATAAATAATATATATTTATATTTTAAGATTGAAATTTTTAATATACTTTGTTATACTTTATTTAGTATAAATTCAAAAAAATAAAAGAGGTTCTTTTTCTATGGATAAAAATAATAAAAATAATAAAAATAATAAAAATATTAAAACTGGTAAAAATAATGTAGCTACTGTAGATAACTCTGATTTGGGCGATAGCTCACAAAATCTTCCAGCAGTAGAGACTAACTTATTAAAAAAACTTGGATTAAATAATGTTAACGAGATTTACGAATTACTAAATAACATAAAAGATAAGGAATTAGAATATACTAATTTACTAGAATTATGCGAAGACGAAAATAAAAGAGCCAACTTAGAAACAAGGCTTAATAAAGTAATTACCGCCAAAAACACTCTAATAAAAGAGATGAAGAAAGCTAATCTCCCAGAAGTTATAGATAACCCTAAAGAGATAAACCCTACACTTGAAACTCCAGCGGTTTTAGATGAAAAAACTAAGAAAAAAAATAAGAAGAAAAAAAATATAAAAATATTTGTTGATAAATATAAAAAATCTTTTTATATAACAATGGTCTGCGTACCCGTTGGGTTTATAATATTTTTGCTTGCTTCCGATAACCGCTCTACTGCTGAATTAAACCAAATAGGGTATGGGTATTACTTGCAAGAAAACTATGATAAAGCGATTAAATACTTAGAAAAATCTATGAAAAAAGGTGACTACACTCAAATAAGTTTAATGGGTGATATATATTTCTACGGAACATCTAACAACTTAAATACATCTAATAGTAATTTTAGTATAGATTATGATAATGCTTTAAAGTGCTATACTATGTCTGCTAACAACAATGATGATATGACTCAATCATATAGTCAATACCAACTAGCTATTATGTATCATAACGGCTTAGGGGTAGAGAAAGATTTGGCTAGAGCTGTAGAACTTTATGAGCTTTCTGCTGATAATGGATACGTGGAGTCTGCAAAAATAGTAGCGGATATGTATTATATAGGAGATGAGATTGATAAGAATTCTAGTAAAGCACTATATTACTACCAGAAATGTAATAGCATAGATATGTATATAACACAATACTACATAGGTAATATATATTTTGCTGGTTCAGGGACTGAACAAGACTATGTACAAGCCCTAAACTGGTATAAAAAAGCGAGTAATAATAATATAACAGAGGCATCATATATGGTTGGATATATGTACGAATATGGGTTAGGGACTGAAATAAAATACGATTCTGCTATAACATACTATACTAGAGGAGTAGAAGCTAACCATATACAATCAATGTTTAACTTAGCGAATTTATACGAGAATACCTTAGAAGAATACGAATTAGCATTTGAATTATATAAGCAATCAGCGGACTTAGGATACGTTGAATCAATGTATAAAGTATCAGATATGTACGCTAATGGGATAGGAGTTGTAAGGAACTCGATAAAATCTGAAGAATATTTAGAATTAGCCGAACAAAAAGAATAAGAATAAGAATAAGAATAAGAATAAAAATAAAAATAAAAATAAAAATAATAAAAAAAATATCTATAATATAATAAATTTAATAAATTTAATAAATTAGTTTATAGATATTTTTTATTTTTATTTTTTTATTCAAACTGCTCAAACATAGGGTGAGTACTTGTAGTTGTGGTAGGAGTGCCAATAATTTCTGGAATAGAAGAAGTTATCGTGTTTATGTTGGTAGTAGTTGATTGAGCTACTTCTTCTTGAGTATTACTTGCTGTATTTTGACTATCACTTACTACATTACTAGTTGTTGTTTGGGTAGCTTGTTCTTGAGCTTGAGCTTGCGTTTGAGCTTGCATAGCACTAGTAGTCATAACCGTTGGATATTCAAATTGAGAAGAATTTGTTGTAACTTGACTTTGACTTTGGAATTGATTAAATTGGTCATAGTTTGTCAAGATTGATTGATATACGCTTTCTTCTTCTGGTGAATATAATAAATCATCTGGAATTAAACTCGTTGTTGCTTGAGTTGTATTTTCTGTTATATTTTCTGTTATATTTTCTAATAGACTCCAAGTTGTGTTTTCAGTTTGGTTTTCTATTAGACTTTCCGTTGTATTTTCAGTTTGGTTTTCTATAGTATTTTGGACAACATCAACATCTTGGTATTGACTTTGACTTTGAATCGTTGTATTTTGCATTGTCGTTTCTTGTATGTAATCTACCATATTTTGATTTTGATTTTCAGTAGTAATAGCA
>JAWXUY010000029.1:0-12343 GCA_044425885.1 bacterium
TATAGAGTTTATTCAGAGTTTTATTAGAGAAAGAGCTACGGCGTTATTAACGTTATAATTATTGACATATTTGACAGTACATATTATATAGTATATAATTGTATTAAATATTAAATATTAAATATTGGAAAGGATTGATGTTTATGCTAGAACACAAAAAATACAATAGTATAGACCGAAAAAAAGATGATAATGCTGACAACTTTAAATCTGGAGTACATATACTAGTACAAGAAAAATTAGATGGCTCTAACACGTCACTACAATATGACCAAGACCTAAATATAATACAGTCTTTTAGTAGAAATCAAACTCTAAGTCCAGAAAATACTTTAAGAGGTTTTTTTGAGTATGCAAACGATTTAGACAAACAAAAATTTAAAGAGGTTTTTAATTCTAATTTAAGGGTTTTTGGTGAGTGGTTAATGAGCCACACTGTAGTATATCCTAAAGATTGTTACAACAAGTTCTATGTTTTTGACGTATATGACTACTCTAAAAATACTTATTTAAATCATCTTGAAGTTAAAGAATTCGCAAAGGCTTTTGGCTTTGATGTTGTGCCGACTTTATTTGATGGTACTTTTGAAAGCTGGGAACAAGTTCAAGAATTCGTAGGGGTTACAAAAATGGGCGGTGAGCTTGGCGAAGGTGTGATTATAAGATTGAGCAAAACCAACAACAGTTTTGATGACTTAGACACTAAGTCGCCGATAATTCTAAAAGTAGTTCATGACAGCTTCAAAGAAACTCAAATTTCTAACAGAAATAAAAAAAGAAAAAAAGCCAAAGCCAAAGTAGAGTTGCCAGAGGGCTATGAGCAAGCTGTAATTGATACTGAGTCGATTGTAACAAAAAACAGAGTTAAAAAGATTTTAGACAAAATGATAGATGAAAATGAGTTAATGTATGACTGGGATAAGTCTAATCTACATGACATATTAAAAGTATTACCCAAAAAAGTACTTGATGATTGTTGTAATGAAGAACCTGAGATTGTCCAAAAGATTAATGATATCTACCCTTTTAAAAAGCTTTGTCACCCCAGAACAGTTATATTATTAAAAGAGTTATATTAAAAAAAATTAAGTAAAAATAGGTGTAAAGATAAGTGTAAAGAAAAAAAGCTTGACATTTAAATTTTATTGTATTATAATAGCTTTTGTAGTTTAAAATAATAAAATAAAATAATTTATTTTGAGTGGAGTGTGATGTTTAAGGTCATGTCAACGTACGAGTTAGATTTACTAGAAGTTACTTTGTTATATGATTTCTATGGCGAATTGCTTACTACCAAGCAAAAAGAAATTTTTGAGTTATATTATTTTAATGACTATTCTTTGAGTGAAATATCTAGTCAATATAATATTTCACGTCAAGCTATATTAGATACTATTAGGCGTTCTGAAAAATCTATACTGCGTTATGAAAACACGCTTGGCTTAGTAAAAAAACATAAACAGCAAAAACAAGTTATTAATGCTAGTATCCTTAATTTAAATTATTTAAGCAACTTGAAAGAATTTAATAATAATACTAATATTAATATTATAAACGATATTATTAATAATTTAAATAACTTAAATATTTAGATATAGATTTTAGATTTTAATATAGGAGGTTTTTATTATGGCTTTTGAAAATTTATCCTCTAAACTTCAAGATGTTTTTAAACAGCTTAACAAAAAAGGTAAGCTCACTGAAAAAGATGTTCAGCTTGCACTTAGAGAAGTTAAGCTTGCGCTTTTAGAGGCTGATGTTAACTTTAAAGTAGTTAAGCAATTTATAAATTCAGTTACTGAAAAGGCTATCGGCACTGATGTTTTAGAAGGCTTAAATCCGGGTCAACAAGTGGTTAAAGTAGTTAAAGATGAAATGATAGATTTATTAGGTACTACTCAAAGTATTTTAACTTATTCTTCTAAGTCGCCAACTATCTATATGATGGTAGGTTTACAAGGGGCGGGTAAAACGACTACAACTGGTAAATTATCTGGACTTTTAAGAAAACAAGGTAAAAATCCATTATTGGTTGCTTGTGATATATATAGACCAGCGGCTATTAAGCAATTAGAAGTAGTAGGTAAAACTTATAATATACCAGTTTTTTCTATGGGGCAAGAAAATCCAGTAGAGATAGCAAAAGCTTCTATAGAGCACGCTAAACAAAACGGCAATGATATAGTTATTATAGATACTGCCGGTAGACTTCATATAAACGATGAGCTTATGGACGAATTAGATAATATAAAAAAAGAAGTGCGTCCACAAGAGATATTATTGGTAATAGATGCTATGACAGGGCAAGATGCCGTGAACGTTGCCTCAGTTTTTGATGATAGACTTGGGATAGATGGGACTATTATAACAAAATTAGATGGAGATACTCGTGGCGGGGCAGCACTATCAGTCAGAGCAGTTACTAAAAAGCCTATCAAATATGTTGGTATGGGAGAGAAATTAGAGGACTTAGAGCCTTTTTATCCAGACAGAATGGTATCACGTATTTTAGGTATGGGCGATGTATTAACTCTAATAGAAAAAGCCCAGCAGATGTACGATGAGAACGAGGTTCAAGACCTTGAGAAAAAAATGCGTACGCTTGATTTTGATTTAAACGACTTTTTAACGCAAATGCAACAAGTTAAGAAGATGGGTTCTATCAAAGATATAATGGGTATGATACCTATGCCAGGCAACAATAAGCTAAACATAGATGACATAGATATAGATGAAAAAGCTATTCTACATGTAGAGGCAATTATCCAGTCTATGACGCAAGAAGAACGTGAGAAGCCATCTATTATAAATGGTTCTCGAAAGAGAAGGATTGCAAAAGGGTCTGGCAGAAGCGTTCAAGAGGTAAACAAACTACTCAAAGATTTTGAAAAAGCAAAAGAAACAATGAAGATGATGAGTGGTTTTATGAAAGGCAAAAGCAAAAAGAACAAGTTAAATATGCCTTTCTTTTAATAAAAAATAAAAAATGAAAAATAAAACAACAATTTTAATATAAATATTTTTTTAAATATTTATTTAAATATATAATAAAATTAGATTATTCTAAAGGAGGATTTTCAAAATGGTAAAAATTAGATTAAAAAGATTAGGAGCTAAAAAAGCACCTTTTTACAGAATAGTAGTTGCAGACTCAAGAACGCCTAGAGGTGGTAAATCTATAGATGAAATCGGTTACTATGACCCTACTAAAGAACCAGCAATATTAAAAGTTGATGTAGAAGATGCTAAAAAATGGTTAGGTAACGGAGCTCAACCTACAGACACTGCTCGTGCATTATTAAAAAAAGCTGGTGTTTTTGAAAACTAGTTAAAACTATTATATATAATTATAATATAGAAAGGTTAAATGGCTGAATAATTTATGCAAGAATTATTAAGAGTTATCGTTGAAAACCTTGTTACTAACAAAGATGCTATAATTATAACAGAAAGTTTAGAAGAAGATGGAGCTATATTATTACATCTTAGAGTTGCTGATGAAGACGTTGGGAAAGTAATAGGGAAACAAGGTAAGATTGCTAAGGCAATACGAACTGTGGTTAAATCCGCTGCATCTTTTAAAGAAAAGAAAGTTATAATAAAAATCATGTAGTAAATAATTATATAAATAAAAGCCTTATATTTTTATTATAAGGCTTTTATTTTTGATATAAAAATATAAAAACTTAATAGGAGGACTCTATTTTATGAATAACGAAACCAAGCATTATATTTATTTTTTAAAATCAATTTCTATTATAGCTGTTATTCTTATACATATAATAGCTGGAGTACTTTATTGGCAACACGGTTTTAGTTTTCAACTATTAACATTTTTGAGAGTAGTTGTTGGATTTGCTGTGCCAGTTTTTTTTATGTGTAGCGGAGCAATACTACTTCATAGAGATATAGACAGCAAGGCTTATATTATAAAAACGCTTAAAATACTATTTTTTGTCGCTACCCTTTATGAGCTATATGATATTATAGTTTTAAACAAAACGCTTAAAACTGCTATTTATAATTTAGTCATGTTTAAGCATCATTTTCATTTATATTTCCTAAATGTAATGATTTTAATATATGCTCTAATGCCTATTTTAAGATGCTTTGTAGTAAATGCAAGCCGTAAACTACTCGAATACGCTTTGATATTTTGGTGTTTTACTAGCGTTATACTCCCTACTCTATACCAATTTTATCCTTTTAGCGAGCTAACGGGTACGCCTGAACAAATTATGTTAAGTGTTGCTTATGGCAGAGTTGGGTATTTTGTATTGGGGTATTATTTAGATAAATATAAGCCTATTCAAAAAATATCTTATAGTGTTTGTATGAGCATTTTTGCTATAGTTTTCGCTACCACAGGTATTTTATTAATGTCTGTTAGCGTAAAGAATTTTTATTTCTTAGATGGTATGTCTGTGCCTATAGCTATTTACGCCACTGGTGTTTTTACTTTCGGGCAGAATTTTAAATATTCTCATCTTAAAGTTTTTCAAGCAATCTCTAGTTTATCATTTTTAGTCTATTTATATCATGACTTTTTTAACATAATTTTCAGAAGAACGCTTCCTGAAACAAGTGCCGTCAAAAATCTAATAAGTTTATTTATATGCGTCACTATTTCAAGTTTTTTACTTGCTTATATTTTAAAAAATATGAAAACTATAATTAGCACAATAATTAGCTTTATAAAAAAAATACTAAAAAAAGATAAGAATAACTCAAGAAATAATTCAAATAATGATTTAAATGATAATCCAAATGATGTTCTAAATGATAATCTAAATGACAATCTAAATGATAATCTAGATGACAATCTAAATGATAATCTAGATGACAATCTAAACGATGATTAAATTTTTTATTTTTTTTATTTTTTTTATCTTTGCAGTTCTCTTAGTGTAACTGGTGTTACGCCGTAGTACTTCTTGAAATTCCTATAAAAATGACTCTTATCTATATAGCCTACTTCCCTTGCTATATCATGTATTTTTTTACTGGTTTTTAATATTAACTCTTTTGCTATCGTACTTCTTACTTTATTTATATACTCCGAAAATTGCATACCTACTTCTTTTGCAAATAGTTGTCCTAAGTAAGATGTATTCATATTATATTCCATTGCTAAGTTCTTTAAACTGATGTCTTCGCTATAATTCTCGTTTATATGCTTTATTACTCTTTTTATAACTGGACTTAGCTTATTTGTTTTAATATCCATATGTTTTAAAATATTTAATATCTTACTCCTTAAATATTTTTTTATATCTTCTATATTTGTAAAGCCTATCACTTTTATAACTGCTTCCCCCAATATCCACAAGTTTTCTTCTTCCAAGTTTAACGTATTTATAAGCAGTTCATCTTTATTTTTAAAGCCACTCTTTAAATCGTCACACAATATTAATATCTTTATCGCAAAATCATAAATACACTGTAAGTTTTTATCATACCTGTCTACTACTTCTTGTATATATTTCATAATATTATCTATTACTGTCTCGTCTACGCTCTCAAATATAAGCTTATTAATATTATTAATCTCGTTAGTAAAATCCACTATCGTTGTATTAACATCTTCTATCGTGATGCACTTGCCGAAGCCAACCTGTAGTATACTCTTTTTTACAACATGGCTTATTTTATAACTGCTAGAAATTTCTATAAATTTATCAACTATTTTACCAACGCAAATAAATCCAGTAGATTTATATTTATTATTTATACTATCCAGTATATGCTGATAGTATATTTTTATATCCAAATAAGAAGTATCGCTACTAAAAGTATTTATCAAGATTATATTACCAAAGCTATCCTCTATTATCTCGTCTATATAGTCATATAGCTCTGCTTTATAATCTATTTTTAAATTTAATTCATCTTTTATAAACCATATACTCGCTGTAAAAATAAGATTATTATTATTATTTATTTTTTTATTTTTTTTAATATTAATAGTATTATTTAACAATACCTCAGCTTTCTCTATCTCGTCATTAGATATATTTTTACTTGAATTTAAAATATTTCTAAATAAATTAATATTACTCTCTTTCATATTCTCATGGTTATTTAAATCCTGTACTAGTTCTTTCAAATCCTTTGTTAATTCTATATTATCTATCGGCTTTAAAATATAAGCTTGTACTCCTATTGATATAGCCTCTTTTGCGCAACTAAAATCTTCATAACCACTTATTATTATAAATCTAGTATTCGGATAATACTCTTTTACTTTCTTAAATAAATCTATCCCTCCCATTATGGGCATATTAATATCACTTATTATTATATCTACTGGTTCTTCTATAATTTTTATTAGTGCATCTTGTCCATTTTCTGCATCCTCTACCGATGTTATTCCTATATCTTGCCAATCTATTGTATTTTTAAGAGTCTCTCTAATTGATAACTCATCGTCAACTATCATTACTTTACACATAATTAACTCACTTTCTAAATTTCTAAATTTATAAGTATTTTATAAATAAAAATTTATTATTATATATTATTATATTATTTTTGTATTATAACATAAAAAGACAAAATCATAAAGAATTTTGTCTTAATTTATTTTAATTTATTTTAATTTATTTTAATTTATTTTAATTTATTTTAATTTATTTTAATTATCTATTATTTGTCTCTTAGCTGTGCTTCTAGTTTTCCTTCTAACTCTTTTAATATCTTATTAATAGACGGACTTATCTCCTCATCTGTTAACGTTTTCTCAGATGACCTAAATTCTATATTATATGCTACTGATTTATAACCCTCTTTTATTTGGTTACCCTTATAAATATCAAATAGCATTATACTTTCTAGTAGTTTACCACCTTTTAATTTAATTATTTTCTCTATCTCTTTTACGCTTACTTCTTCTTTTACTACCATCGCTATATCCCTTGTTATACTTGGATACTTTGGTAATGGCTTGTACGTTATGCCAAAATCAGAAAGCTCTACTAATTTTCTAACATATAAATATCCGAAATAAACTTTCTCGCCTATCTCATAATTTTTACTTGCTTTTGGATGTACTTCCCCTACAAATCCTATTACTTTTCCGTTTAAATCTTTTATGCTCGCTGTCCTACCTGGATGCATATACGTCATCGAATCTGTATTGGCTTTAAAATACTCTACTTTATTTTCCATCTTTAACTGCTTAAATAAATTCTCAAATACTCCTTTGGCATCATAAAAATCTACTCCACCATACATACCAATAGTAATTATATCTCTTTCTTGTGGCATATCGCTTAAAGGCTCTGTCTTAGGTATATAAATTTTACCCATCTCAAATAATTTAACTTCTTTATTTCTTCTACTATAGTTAACACTTAAAGAATTCAGCATTCCGTTAAGTGGACTTGTACGCATTATGCTAAAATCTTCACCAAGTGGATTGCTAATACTAATCGTCTTTCTAAGAGTACAATCTGGCTTTACATTCATCTTGTCAAATACTTTTGGACTCTCAAAAGAATACATTAAAGCTTGACTAAGTCCACAACTTACCATACTCTTAATAATAACATCTTCTATTTGTTGCTTGTACGTCTTCTTGCCTACTGTAGGCGTACCAGTATATATTCTAGGAATTATATTGTCATAACCATAAAATCTTGCTATTTCTTCTGCTAAATCACTTTCCGTTTCAAGGTCTGGTCTAAAAGTAGGTACGCTGGCTGTATAAACTCCATCACCTATTTCTTTTACCTCTACTTCTATCAGCTTAAATATATCCGTCATATCTTGCTCTTTTATGCTTGTTCCAAGTAATTTATTTATTCTAGCTGGCGAATAATCTACTTTCTTCAAATCGCTTAAAGCCTCTTTGTTTAAGCATATATCTATTTCTCCGCTTAAAACTCTACCGCAACCAAGCTCATTTATAAGTTGACACGCTCTATTTAAAGCTAATTCACATAAATTAGGGTCTAACCCTTTCTCATATTTGCTAGATGCATCTGTTCTAAGTCCTACTTTCTTAGCCGTAAGCCTTATGTGCGGACCGTTAAAATTAGCTGACTCTAATAAAATAGTCTTCGTATCTTGTATAATCATAGAGTTCTCGCCACCCATTATACCTGCTAAGTCTACTACTTTATTTTCGTCTTGTATAACCAGTACATTACTATCAAATTCTCTCTCTACTCCATCAAGAGTAGTTAATTTCTCACCTTGTTCTGCATTTCTAACTATTAATTTTTTACCTGCTATCTTGTCATAGTTATAAGCATGCATTGGCTGTCCGAATTCAAGCATAACATAATTAGTAATATCTACTATATTATTAATCGGTCTAATACCGCTAGCCGTTAGCCTGTGTCTAAGCCATTGCGGTGACGCTTTTATCTCTACATCTTTTATAACTCTACACATATATCTCGGACAAATCTCTTGATTTTTAACTTCTATATCAATCATACCCTGCATACTCTCGTTAGAGTCTAAAAACTTGCTCGTATCACTTATACTTTCAAAAAACTCTTTATTTTTTTCTAAAAAATTTTCTCCAAAAGTAGCATTAGCTTCTCTAGCAAGCCCCATTATACTAAAACAATCTGGTCTGTTAGAAGTTATTTCAAACTCTACTACATCATCATCTAATTCCAATATATTTTTAACGTTTGCTCCTAGCTCCTGCTCTTTTTCAAATATATATATTCCATTTTCAGGAGCTTCTGGATAGTCATCTCTAGTAAAGCCAAATTCCTCTACAGAGCAAAACATACCATTAGATACTACCCCTCTAAGTTTGCTTTTTTTTATCTTTAATCCTCCAGCGAGAGTAGATCCGTCTAACGCCACTGGTATATAAGCCCCTACAAATAAATTAGTCGCTCCCGTAACAATTTGAATATTCTCGCTCTCACCTATATCTGCTTGCACTACTACAAGCTTGTCTGCGTCTGGATGCTGTGTAATCCCTACTACTTTACCTACTACTACTTTACTTATAACATCTCCCTTATTTTCATAACCTTCGACTTTAGAACCACTCATCGTCATCTTATGGCAAAATAAATTTATATCTACATCATAACCAACTTCAAAATAATCTTTTAACCAACTCATTGGCAAATTCATCTTTAAAATCCTCCTTTTTAATTAATTAACTTATTTATTTAAACTAATCTATTCAATTTCTAGTTCATCACACATTTCATTTAGTGATTTTTCATCAAAAATCTTACTCTCAAAAATAGCCTCTATATTATCGCATTCTACAACAACATCGCCGTAAGACAAAACGATATTATCTCTATTAAAAGGACAAATTGCTCCAGCTTTATTTTTATACTCAAACACAATATCTGTTGCTAGTGATAATATATATCGCCTTAATTCTTCTTTATTTGTGTTATGCTTATTTTATTTTTAAAACTGCTCTAAAAACTTAACATCGTTTTCAAATAATAATCTTAAATCCGTTATGCCATACTTTTGCATTGTAACCCTCTCAAGACCCATTCCAAACGCAAATCCGCTATAAACTTTTGGGTCTATCCCTGCATTTTCAAGTACTTTTTCGTGAACCATTCCACAACCTAGAACCTCTATCCAGCCACTATCTTTACACACTCTACACCCTTGCCCTTTGCAAGCAAAGCATGAAGCATCCATCTCTGCACTCGGCTCTGTAAAAGGAAAATGATGCGGTCTAAATCTAACTTTTATATCTTCTCCAAATAATTCTTTGGCAAATACTTCAAGCGCTCCTTTTAAATCTCCCATAGTGATATCTTTGTCTATTACTAGCCCCTCTAACTGGTGAAAAACTGGTGAATGTGTGGCATCTACCTCGTCTGACCTAAATACACGTCCTGGAGCTATTATCTTAATCGGCATCTCCTCTTTTTTCATCTTATCTTCCATTACTCTTATCTGAACTGGAGAAGTTTGTGTTCTAAGCACAAGATTTATTTCATCACTAGAGCTTATATAAAAAGTATCTTGTTCATCTCTAGCTGGGTGATTTTTTGGTATATTTAAAGCTTCAAAATTATAATAAGACGTCTCTATTTCAGGTCCTTCTGCTATGCTATAGCCCATACCTATAAAAATATCATTAATATCATCTATTACTTGTACCATCGGATGCTTAGTGCCTAATTTTTGTATTCTTGCTGGCTCTGTTACATCTATAGTCTCTGATTTTAGTTGAGCTTCTTCTTGTGCTTGCTCTAATGCGTTTTTTATACTCTCTAACTTTTCTTCTATTACGCCTCTTACCTCGTTTGCTACTTGCCCTACTACAGGTCGTTCCTCTTTTGATAGTCCGCCCATTCCTTTTAGTATTTTTGTAAGCTCGCCTTTTTTACCTAAAGCATTTACTCTAATTTCTTCTAAATCTTTTAAATTATCTAACTTCTTTAATCTCTGAATAGTCTTTTCTTGAATTTCTAAAAGCTTATCTTTCATCTAATTTATACTCCCTTTCTAATCTATATTTTATATTTTATACTTTATACTTTATCTATTATTCTATAATACCTCTTATCTCTTTTATATCTTTAATATTATTTTTTAATAAATATTCTTCTATACCTTCTAAAACCTCCATAGTAGCAAATGGATTTATAAAATTTGCAGTTCCAACCGCTATACCACTTGCCCCTGCCATTATAAACTCGAGAGCGTCTTCGGCATTACATATACCTCCCATACCTATAATAGGTACTTTCACCACTTTACTTACTTGATATACCATTCTAACTGCTATTGGTTTTATCGCTGGTCCGCTCATTCCTCCCATTTTTCTCGCTAAAATAGGCTTTCTTTTATTTATATCTATTTTCATACCTGTAATAGTATTTATAAGAGAAATGGCGTCTGCTCCTGCGCTTTCAGTGGCTTTTGCTATTTCTGTAATATCTGTAACATTTGGAGTAAGTTTTACTATTAGGGGTTGTTTTGCTACCTTTTTTACTTGTGACACCACTTCCTCTACCATCTTTGGGTCTGTACCAAAACTTAGACCACCCTCAGATAAGTTAGGACATGATATATTTAATTCTAGTGCATCTACATCTGCGTCTCTTAAAGCCTCTACCACTTCTACATACTCATGTATAGCATGACCGCAAACATTTACAATTATCTTTGTATCAAACTGTCTCAAAAAAGGAATATCATTTTTAATAAACCAATCCACTCCTGGATTTTGCAATCCAACGCTATTTAGCATTCCTCCATAAACTTCTGCAAGTCTTGGAGTGTCATTTCCTGCCCAAGCTTTGTTAGAAACTCCTTTAACTGTAATAGAGCCTAATTTATTTAAATCTACAAAATCTGCGTACTCTCGTCCACTCCCAAAAGTTCCAGAAGCCGTAGTAACTGGATTTTTAAATTCAACATCTTGTATTTTAAAGCTCATATTAACATCATTAATACTCATTAAAAAACCACCTCAAATCCATCAAATACAGGTCCATCTTTACATACTTTTTTGAATATAGGCTCTCCGTCCTCTTGCATCACTTTAGTCACGCATCCAACGCAAGCTCCTATTCCACAAGCCATTCTTTCTTCCATTGATACCTGTATACTAATATTATTATTTTTATTATTCTCTTTTGCAAAATTAACAAGTGATGCAAGCATAGGCTTTGGACCACATGAAAAAATACAAATATTTTCTTCATCTAAATTTTTAAAAACTTCTATATCTTGAGTTATTATATCTAATACATTCCCTTTAGTCCCTACAGAGCCGTCATCTGTCGCTATATAAACACTATCGCAATATTTATCAAAATCTTTATCTAAAAAGCTATTGCTTCTAAACCCAAGTATAGCAATTACTTTATTATTCAAATTATTTAAATCACTTATCTCTTTTAACTGCTTAGCTGTTTCTAGTAAAGGTGGTACTCCTATACCCCCTCCAACCAATATATAAGTTGCATTTTTTACTTTATTCGCTTTTTCTAAATCATATCCATTACCGCAATTACCCAAAACTCTTATGTTCTCTCCGATAGTCATATTAGAAAAGTATTCTGTCCCACTACCTATCTTTTGGTATACTAACCTAAGTGTGTTATTTTTTTTATTTATTCTACAAATACTAATAGGTCTTGGTAATATATTTTTGTGGTTGTCTGGATATAGCTTTATAAACTGACCCGCTTTAGCCGACTTAACAAGCTCTGGACACTCTATAAGCATATCAAATATATCGGTTGCTATCTCACTATTACTTAAAATTTTCGCATCTACTACTATTTTTTTAATATTCTGCATATTTTAAATTTTTGCCTTTCTAATCAATAATAATTAACTTTAATATTTATCTAATTTTAATTTTAATATTTTAATCTTT
>JAWXUY010000283.1:0-2252 GCA_044425885.1 bacterium
TAGAATTAAAAACAAATGCATAGCTAATAAAAATAATAAGTCAAGATATATTTAAAAATAAATATATTGACTTACTAGCATAAAACGAATATAATATAAAAAATATAAAATTTTATAGAAATAAAGAAGATAATAAAAAAATTTAAAAGATTTAAAAGGAGAAATAATTTATGAAAAAGTTTTTAAGTATGTTGGTTCCAGTTTTACTTGCAACGACTTTGCTAGTAGGCTGTAGCAATAGTGATGATGGTGGTGGTGATAGTTCTTCGAATTCTAGTAGCGCAGAAACTTTTCTGATTGGCGGTTCAGGACCTTTAACAGGCGATTATGCGCAATACGGCATAGCTGTTAAACAAGGGGCGCAAATTGCTATTGACGAGATTAACGCAATCGGCGGAGTAAATGGAATGCTTTTGGAAGTTAAGATTGAAGATGACCAAGCAGACCCAGCTAATTCACCTTCGGCTTACGCTACTTTATATGATTCAGGTATGAAAGTATCTCTGGGAGGAGTTACTTCTGGAGCTTGTCTATCGGCAGTGGCAGAAGCAGAAAAAGATGGGATACTGGTAGTCACTCCAACAGCGACACTATTAGAGATAGTAGAACCAGCTAACGTGTTTAGAGTATGTTTTAATGACCCATCTCAAGGTACATATGCGGCAGATTTTATTAGCAAAAATAATATAGCTAGTGAAGTAGCGATATTATATGATAAATCAAGCGATTACTCAGTTGGAGTTACAGAAACATTTGTGGATCAAGCAAAAGATTTAGGTTTAGATATATTAACACAACAAGCATTTACAAGTCAATCTAATGTAGATTTTTCGGTTCAATTAGAAGCTGTAAAAGCGTCAGGAGCTGAACTCTTATTCTTACCAATATATTATAATGAAGCAGCGCTTATATTAACACAAGCAGACCAAATAGGTCTTGATGTAATATTCTTTGGTTGCGATGGTGTAGATGGTATATTACAAGCAATAGGTGAAAGTAACGTGCATTTAACAGAAAATTTAATGTTATTAACGCCTTTTGCAGCAGATTCTTCAGAGCCAATAGTAGCAAATTTCACGGCAAGTTATCAAAATTCTTATAATTTAACGCCAGACCAATTTGCAGCTGACGGGTATGATGCAATATATATAATAAAAGAAGCAATAGAAACTGCAGGTATAACAGACATGAATGACGATGATTTAGACTCTAAATTAATTGAAGCTATGACTCAAATAGAAGTTAAAGGAACTACAGGTACGATGACTTGGAGTGAAGATGGCGAGCCAATTAAAGATGCAACTGCTGTTATAATAAAAGACGGTGTTTATGTTGCATTTGACAATTAATATTATTGTTTAATACTATTTAAAATTATATTAATAAAGGTTTTCTCTATCAGAAATAATAAGATGCTAAAAATAAATTATTTATTTTAAGGTTAGTAGTGCTTATATGATTAAGGTAGGAGAAAGCCTTTATTTAATTATAAAAATAAAAAAAATAAAATAAAATGAGAGGAATTATTTATAATGAATTTTTGGTCAATTATTATTAGTGGTCTTAGCTTAGGGAGTATATATGCTTTAATAGCTCTAGGTTATACGATGGTTTATGGTATAGCTAGAATGTTAAATTTTGCTCATGGCGATATTATAATGGTAGGAGCATTTACTGTTATAGTGGCTATAACGAGTATGGGAATAAATCCACTAGTAGCTTGCGTATTGTCTGTTTTAACTTGTATATTATTTGGGATTATAATAGAAAAAATAGCATATAAGCCACTTAGAAAAGCTCCGCCCCTTACTATATTAATTACAGCAATAGGAGTTAGTTATTTCTTACAGAGTTTAGCGCTTATTATCTTTGGTTCTAATCAAAGAAATTTTCCTAATATACCCTTTATAAATGTAAGTCCTGTTACGATGGGAAGCATTATGATAAGAGGGGAGTCTATCTCTACACTAGGAATTGCGCTTATAACAATGTGTTTACTAACTGTTTTTATTCAAAAAACAAAAATAGGTAAAGCAATGAGAGCAGTGTCTGAGGATAAAGAAGCAGCGGAATTAATGGGAATATCAGTAGATAAAACAATTACGATTACTTTTGCAATAGGTTCTGGACTAGCTGCTTTAGCTGGGATATTTTTTGGTAGTACATACGGCTTTATAGGAGCTTATACAGGCTCTATGCCAGGTATAAAAGCGTTTGTTGCGGCGGTATTTGGGGGGATAGGCTCTATTCCT
>JAWXUY010000284.1:0-2239 GCA_044425885.1 bacterium
AAATAATAAAGAATATATAGTAAAGTATGGGAATGTAGCCTATACCCCGACGAGTCTTGATATTAACCAAACTATAGAGATTATGAGCGACTACTCTAGTTGTAGATTACTGCGATAGATAAAAACTATTAAAAATATATCAAGTATTTAGACTAAAAAAATAAATAAGGAGATATTACTAGATGACGGATTATAACATTAAGAATAAACTGTTGAATTACTTTGGTAAGAATATAAAACCAGTTTTTCAAGTACTAGATAGCTCTTATTTTAAAGAGGTAGAGGAGATTAGAATAAGACTTAATAAGAATATTATTATTAAATCAAAAAATAATAAAGAATATATAGTAAAGTATGGGAATGTAGCTTATACCCCGACGAGTCTTGATATTAACCAAACTATAGAGATTATGAGCGACTACTCTAGTTAGACTAAAAAAATAAATAAGGAGTATTACTAGATGACGGATTATAACATTAAGAATAAACTGTTGAATTACTTTGGTAAGAATATAAAACCAGTTTTTCAAGCACTAGATAGCTCTTATTTTAAAGACGTAGAGGAGATTAGAATAAGACTTAATAAGAATATTATTATTAAATCAAAAAATAATAAAGAATATATAGTAAAGTATGGGAATGTAGCCTATACCCCGACGAGTCTTGATATTAACCAAACTATAGAGATTATGAGCGACTACTCTATTTATAGCTTTGAGCAAGAAATCAAAAACGGCTTTATTACCCTAAAAGGCGGGTTTAGAGTAGGGCTGACAGGAAAGGTTATTACTGCGATAGATAAAAATAATAATAGCTATATAAAGACTATTAAAAATATATCAAGTATTAATATACGAGTTGCTAGGGAAGTTAAAGGAGTAGCACAGAACTTGGTTGAGACTATATTTAAAAATAACGTCAAGAACACGATTATTATTTCACCACCTAATTGCGGTAAGACAACGCTTTTGCGTGACCTAATAAGGATTATTAGCGATAATGGATATAACGTTGGAGTTGTGGACGAACGCTCTGAAATAGCATCTTGTTATAATGGAATTGCTAGCTTAGATGTTGGACTAAGGACAGATATTTTAGATAGATGCTCAAAACCAGAGGGAATGATTATGCTATTAAGGAGTATGTCACCAGACGTTATAGCAGTAGACGAGATAGGAGGGATAAAAGATATAGAAGCGATAGAGAAAGTATCTAATAGCGGAGTTAAGATTATATGTAGTATACACGCCAAAAATATAGACGAGCTTAGAGGTAAGAAAGATATGGGATATATATTAGATAAGAAAATATTTGAGAGATTTGTGGTGCTGAATAGACTAGACGGAGAATGTAATATAGAGGGAATATATAACATAAAATATAATAAAATATAAAAAAAATAGAGTAAGAGAGAGGGTGAGAATTATAGAGATTGTTAAGATTATGTGTTCGGGAGTTATATTAGTGGGATTTTCGATACTGGGCACATACCATAGTTATAAGCCAGCTTATAGAAAAAACGACTTGATAGAAATGAAGATAGCGATTTTAAACTTGATATCAGAGATAAACTTGTTGTCTAGTATAGAAGAAGCGGTAAATAATATAAAGAGTAACTTAAATTCGGATATTGAGCCAATATTCAAGATGTTTGGAGAGAATATAGTAAAAGATAGAGGAGATAACTTGATAGACATTTGGAGGAATACGCTTGATAAATCATGTAGTAGGACTTACTTTACCCAAGAAGATATAGATAAGCTGTATGTAATAGGTAACGCACTAGGTAACTTTGATAAAGAGTTTAGTACAGATAGCCTTAATATAGTGATAGATTACATAGACGTAAAAGTGATGGAATTGGAAGAAGAATTATCGCAGAATATGAGGACATATCAGAGTATAGGTGTATTGTCTGGACTGGCGATAATTGTGGTGTTGATGTGATAAAAATAAAATAAAAATAAAATAAAATAAAATAAAATAAAATAAAATAGAGTGGTTAGTTGGTGATATATTATGGACGTTACTATTATTTTTCAGATTGCATCAGTAGGCATTTTGGTTTCGGTTTTGAATCAAGTTTTGGTCAGGGCAGGTAGAGAGGAGCAGGCTATGCTGACAACTTTGACAGGACTTGTTGTAGTGTTATTTTGGGTAATTGAATACATAAGCGAATTATTTGAGACAGTTCAGACGCTGTTTAATTTATAAAATAAGGGTCATAGGAGGGAGATGC
>JAWXUY010000030.1:0-12214 GCA_044425885.1 bacterium
AAGAGGGAATCAAAACGGTTATACTAGGTAAGCCAAATGTAGGCAAAAGCTCTATACTTAATATATTATTAGATGAAGAACGTGCTATAGTAAGCGATATAGCAGGGACGACAAGAGATGTATTGACGGAGCATTTAAACATAAATGGAGTGCCGATAAATATAGTAGACACGGCTGGAATAAGGGACACCGAAGACCAAATAGAAAAAATAGGGGTGCAGAAATCGAAAGAGTATGCTCAAAGTGCAGACCTAATTTTATTAGTACTAGACAATTCTAAAGATTTAGATGAGCAAGATATAGAGCTATTAGAATTTATTAAAGAGAAAAAAGTTTTGGTGCTAGTGAATAAGTCGGACTTAGATAATAATTTAAATCTAGATTTATTAAATAATAATCTAAGTAATAATAATTTTAGTGTATTAAGCATATCAGCAAAAACTCAAGTAGGTTTTGATTTATTAAAAAACCAAATAGAAAGCCTATTTTTTAACAGCAATTCAGATTTAAACGTAAATCAAGATATTTTAATATCTAACGAGAGAAACAAAGCTTCTCTCTATAATGCTATAAAAAGTCTTGAAAATGTTTTAGAAACTATTAATATGCATATGCCTCAAGATTTTTTATCTATGGATTTACTAGATGCGTATAACTATCTTGGTGAAATAATCGGGGAAAGTCTAGATGAAGATATTATAGATAAAATATTCTCGGAGTTTTGCTTAGGTAAATAAAAAATAATTAAAAATGTTATGGGAGTTGAAAAAAATTGGAAAATTTAAATATTCTAGCAGAAGAAATTATAGATGTAGCGGTAATAGGGGCAGGTCATGCTGGCTGTGAAGCCTCTCTTGCTACAGCCCGAATTGGATACAAGACTACTCTATTTGCTATAAATTTAGATAGTATTGCTATGATGCCTTGTAATCCTAATATAGGTGGAAGCTCTAAAGGTCATCTTGTTAGAGAGGTAGATGCGCTAGGCGGTGAGATGGCTAAAATTATAGATAAAAGCTATATCCAAACTAGAATGCTAAATACTAGCAAAGGTCCAGCGGTCTACTCGCTTAGAGCCCAAGCAGACAAAAACAAGTATCATACTGAAATGAAAAAAGTTCTCGAAAATACTGATAATTTAGATATAGTCCAAACTGAAATCACGGATATTATAGTAGATAAAAGTAATAATAATAAAGTTATAGGTGTTATGCGTGAAGATGGTATTTTTTATAAGTGTAAGGCAGTTATATTATGCACTGGTACTTATTTAAAGTCTAAGTGTCTTTATGGTGATGTAGTGATAGAAAGTGGTCCTAATGGTCTTAAGCAGTCGACGAAGTTAAGTGAGTGTCTTAAAGATTTAGGAGTAGAGATGTATAGGTTTAAGACTGGTACGCCAGCGAGAATAGACAGGCGAAGTGTTGACTTCTCTAAGATGATTATCCAAAATGGTGACGAAAATGTAATACCGTTTTCTTTTGAGAACACTCCAGAGGATATAAAAATAAAGCAAGAGCCTTGTTATTTGACTTATACTAATCAAAAGACACATGATATTATTAACAAGAATTTATCACGTTCAGCGATGTATGGGGGTATGATAGAGGGGACAGGACCACGTTATTGCCCTTCGATAGAGGATAAGATAGTAAGGTTTGCAGACAAAGACAGGCATCAAATTTTTGTAGAGCCAGAGGGTCTTGATACAAACGAGATGTATGTGCAAGGAATGAGCACTTCTCTACCAGCAGACGTTCAGATAGAGATGTATAGAAGTATAGAGGGGCTTGAGAATTGCAAGATAATGCGTATAGGTTATGCGATAGAGTATGATTGTATTAACTCTAAGCAATTAAAGCTAAGTCTTGAGTTTAAAAATATAGAGGGGTTATTTAGTGCTGGGCAATTTAATGGGACTTCGGGCTATGAAGAAGCTGCCTCTCAAGGAATAATAGCTGGTATAAATGCTACCAAGTATATCCAAAATAAAGAGCCTTTAATTTTAGATAGGTCAGAGGCTTATATAGGTGTACTTATAGATGATATTATTACAAAAGGCACTACAGAGCCTTATAGAATGATGACTTCAAGGGCAGAGTACAGGCTATTATTAAGGCAAGATAATGCAGACTTAAGGCTTACTCAAATAGGTTTTAATTGTGGTTTGATTACTCAAGAGAGGTATGACAAGTTTATACTCAAAAAGACTTGTATAGAGCAGAATTTAAAGCGTCTTAAAAAGGTGTCAATAGCTCCAACTCAAGAGGCTAACAGCATATTAGAGAAGTATGGGAGTACGCTACTTAAAACAGGTATAAAGCTAACGGATTTGATAAGGCGTACAGAGCTTTCTTACCAAAAGTTATTAGGTTTAGACAAGCATAATCTAAAAAAATATGAGCAGGAAAACAACATATGCATAACTGATGATATTATAGACCAAATAGATATTCAAGTGAAATATGAATATTATATAGAAAGGCAGTTAAGGCAAGTTGAGCAGTTTAAAAAGTATGAAAAGAGGCTAATACCTAAAGACATAGATTATTCTAAAGTCTTAAATTTAAGTATAGAAGGTCTCCAGAATTTAGAAAAAATTAGACCAGAAAGCATAGGTCATGCCTCAAGGGTCTCAGGTATATCCCCAGCAGATATAAACATGTTATTAATTCATCTTAATTAATAATAAAATAAATTAAATTAAATTAAATTAAATTAAATTAAAGAGAACACAATATTATGATTATAAATCCAAAAAAATTAAAGGTTAACAAAGATTTTAACAGTGAGGAGTATCTAATATTAAAAACAAAGTTTGTTTATAATATTATGCGTCTTGATGCTGACAGCATTCCTTCAGAAATGACTTTCGATAATATTTATATGTTAGCAGAAGAAGGCAGTGTAAATGGTGTATTGCGGTTTGAAGATATTCTATTCGCTGTTAATTCTCTTGAGTTATTCGACTATATTATAGACACTATTTATGAGCCTATTAATATTGATTATATAAAAAAGTGTCATCAAATATTAACAGCTCATTCTCAAATAGACAAGCTATACAATATGTCTGGCTGTTTTAAGTTAAATAATCTAAATAAGTCTAACAAGTTAAATGTTAGCAAAAATTATACCAAGTTAGAAAGTGATTTGAATGATATTTTAAGTAACAACAGCTTAGCAAATAATTTATTAAACGCTAAAAGCAAGTCTATTAAATTCCGTTGTGATTTCGATGCGGTAAAGCCTTTTAACGAGTTTAACTACAAGATTAGCGAGTTATTATATTTTAAGCTTTGTCTAATCAACAATCTAGATATTATTATATTTGATTTTGAAAGTCTAAGTTATTACAACACTCTTATTAATTCTAATCTAGATTTTATCATAAGTTATCATGAGCTCTCTAAGCTATTTGATTATTTTAAAGTCAGCACGGATATAATTTTAACTGAAATAGGTTTTGTAGATATATTTAAAAAAATATAAAAATATAAAAATATAAAAATATAAAATAAGATAGGAGAAAAGTTATTGGATAATAATGAATTAGGTGTTTTATTAAAAGATGCTTGTAAAGAGCTTGGTATTGATTTATCAAGTACTCAAGTTAACCAGTTTTTAGATTATAAAGATTTTTTACTGGAGTACAACACAAAAGTAAATTTAACGGCTATTACTGATGAGAGAGAAGTAATTTTAAAGCATTTTGTAGACTCAGTCACGGTTTGCAAGTTTGTAGATTTTAAAGATAAAAAAATTATAGATGTAGGTACTGGAGCAGGTTTTCCAGCAGTGCCGATTAAGATTATACAGCCTAATTGTAATATGGTTCTACTAGACTCTCTTAACAAAAGAGTTAAGTTTTTACAAGAGTTAGGGGACAAAATAAATTTAAATAATATAGGTTGTCTACACATGAGGGCAGAAGACGGAGGGCAACACAAAGACTATAGAGAAAAATTTGATTATTGTGTTTCAAGGGCTGTTGCTCATTTAAGCGTCTTAGCGGAGTATGATTTGCCTTTTGTAAAAGTAGGTGGTAGTCTTATAGCCCTAAAAGGTCCTCTTGTAGATTCAGAGCTTGATGAAGCCCAAGATGCTATAAAAGTATTAGGCGGTGAAATAGAAAAAGTAGAAAGTGTTAAAATACCTTTTTCTGACATAAATCACAAGCTTGTTTTTATAAAAAAAGTAAGACAAACTCCTAAGAAATATCCTAGAAAAGCTGGAAAAGTTACAAAAGACTCTATTAAATAACTAATTTTTTTATCGAATTTTAAAAAGTCTTGTATAAGTTTTATTATTCTATAAATTCTGTTAAATTTAATAGTTTAGTTATACTATATTATAATATAACCATATGTTTTATTAATTAATATTAATCAATATAAATTAATCTAAATTTTTACAAAGTTTATTTATTTATTTATATTTATTTTTATTTATAATTTTATTATATGAGTGAGGTGGTTATGTTATAATATGAAAAATTCTAAAAATAATAAATTAAACAACAAGTTTATTACTCAAGTTAGTTATTTAGACATAAATTCTATTTATCCAAATCCCTATCAGCCTAGAAATTATTTTGATGAAAGTGCTCTATTAGAGCTTGCTCTTTCTATTAAAAAATATGGTTTATTAGAGCCTATTATAGTAAGGTATGTAAGGGGTGGTATATTTGAAGTGATATCAGGTGAACGTCGTCTTAAAGCTTGTAAAAAAATAGGACTTGAGTTTATTGCTTGCATTATAATAAAAACGAGTGATAGGGAGTGTGCTTGTATAGCTCTAACGGAGAATATGCAATCAGAAGGGCTTAATTTTATAGAAGAAGCCGAAAGTCTACAAACTCTTATGGTCTATTTCGGTTACTCAAAAGATGATTTAGCAAGAATAACTGGCAAGAGTTACTCTAGTATAGAAAAAGAGCTCGAAATACTAAAGCTAAGCAGTAATATAAAAAATATGTTATTAGCTAATAATATAAATATAAATTATGCTTTATTATTACTAAAGCTAGAAAGTGATGAGCTAAAACAACAGGTCATAAACAAAGTCATTGAGTTTGACTTAAATCTAAAAGAAACCTCAGATTTAATAACTAACACAATAAGAGAAAGCAATTGTATACAGCAGTTTAAACCTAATCAAAAAATAAAAGGTTACATAACAGATATTAGAATCTTTACAAATACTCTAAAGTCAGCAATTAATATGATGCAACAAAGTGGTATATCAGCAAGTTATTTAATGCAACAAATAAATCAAGAAAAATATCAAAAAGAACATCAAGAAGAATATGAAATAAAAATAAATATAATAATAAATAAATAAAAAATATATTATAAATAAAATAGATAGGTAGGTGCTATTTATGAAACTAATAATTGGTCTAGGTAATCCAGGACTTGAATATAAATCTACAAGGCACAACATAGGTTTTGAAGTTATAGACAAGTTGGCTTTTGATTTTAATATTAATATTAATAAAAACAAGTTTAGGGCGATGTATGGTGAAGGCATTATACATGGTCAAAAGGTATTATTGATTAAGCCTCTTACTTACATGAATTTGAGTGGGGAAAGTGTACGAGATTTTGTAAACTTTTATAAAGATATTATATTAGAAGAAGATGTATTAGTAATATGCGATGACATAAATCTAAATGTAGGAAGTATAAAGCTAAAGAAAAAAGGTTCAGCTGGTGGTCAAAATGGTATGAAGAATATAATATATCAATTAGGAACAGACGATTTTCCACGTCTTAGGGTAGGGATAGGTAAAAGACCCTCAAGCTATACTTTAAGTGATTTTGTTTTATCTAAGTTCACAAAAGAAGAATTATTAGATATGCAAGGTAGTGTAGAGATGTCAAGTAGTGCTATAGAAGTTTTTGTGAAAGACAAAGAAAAGGGCATAGATAATGCGATGAATATTTTTAATAAAAAAAATAATTTAAATAAGAAAAATGATGATAATAAGAAAAATAATAATAAAAATAATTTAAATAATAATAAAAATAATATTGATGACAAAAATAATAATAGTTTGAGTGATGACAACAATAACAAAAATAACAAAAATAATAACAAAAATAACAAAAATTTGAACAGCGATATTAACAAAAATAATTTAAATAAATTTATTGGAGAAAAAATTAATATATGAAAATACTTGATGATATTTTATTAGAAAATAAAGATTTTTGTGCTATACTAAATTATATAAATTTAAACAAAACCAAAACCCCAATAGAGCCTATATATGTATCTGGTGTTTTCGATAGCCAAAAATCTCATTTTATCTACAGTTTATACAAAAACCTTAATCTTAGTAATACCAATATTATTATCTGTGAAAGCGAGATGAAAGCCAAAAAATATTGTGCCGACCTAACTTTCTTCTTTAAGTCAAATAATATTTTTTATTATCCTTCTAAAGACATTATTTTCTACAGTGCAGATGTAAAAAGTACTGAAATTATAAAGCAAAGGTTTCAAGTAATTCAAAGTCTTTTAGATAATAAAAATATTACTATCGTTTTATCTATAGAGGCTCTCTTTGACAGGTTAGTAGAAAAAGATGTTTTTAGTAATTTTATCTTGAATTTTGAATTGGGTAGTGAAATTAATATAGAAGAACTGGCAAAAAAATTAGTGTTTATGGGCTATGAAAAAACAGACTCAATAGAAAGTGAAGGCTCTGGGCAATTCTCTATTAGGGGTGGGATTATAGATATATTCCCCCCAAATCTCGAAAACCCTTTCCGTATGGAGCTTTGGGATAATGAGGTAGATTCGATAAGGTTATTAGATAAAATATCAGGGCGCTCTATAGAAAATATATACAATGTGATGATTTATCCAACTAGGGAGCTTGTATATGATGATGAAATACTAAACTCAGCTATAAAAAATATTATAGATTCTTTTAAAAAAGATAAAAAAGTATTACAAAAAAATAGTAAAGACGAAGAACTTAATAATCTAAATGATTACACCATGGATGTTATTAACAATCTTAAAAACAAAAAGTCTTTCTCTGGGATAGACAAGTTTATACAGTTTTTTTATAATAATTCCTGTAGTATTCTAGATTATATAGAACATGACTCCATCTTATTCTTTGATGAGCCTTCACGTATACAGCAAACAGCCAATATTGTACAAGCTGAATTCCTTGAAAGCATTAAAGGACGTTTGCTTAGAAGTCAAATACTTACAGACCAAAAAGAAATGATTTTCTCTTATGAAGATGTATTAAAATCGTCAGAGAAGTTTATTAGTATTAATTTATTTAATTTTAACAACAATCCACACAATAGTAACTTATTTTTTAATATTAATGCAAAGTCTAGTAGTATTCTAAAAAATAGTCTGGAAAATCTTACAGATGAAATTATTAAGTATAAAAATCTTGATTAATAAATATATTTAGTCAGCATATATAGAAATGTGTATGTAAAAAGATGGATTAAAAAAATATATATAGTCTATCTAACTCTACTTGAATTGCTGGAAATCCCTAAAGCTAGTTAAACTACAACGTAAAGATGAAATATGCTTAAGCGTGAAAGTTGTGAAAACAGAAAAAATTAACTAGATGACATATGGTTAAATCCTAAGTGTTATAAAAAATGGGAAATCAGCAGGTAAGGCTCGAATAGAGCAAACTCCAACGACTATTCCTTTAAGAGGGAAGTAGGTTATAAGTGATTGATAACCGAAGTGGGTAGACCTAAACAGGATATTTAATATATCGCTGTAGGGTAAGATATAGTCTGTGCTTATGTGAAAGCGTAAGAAGTTCATCGGAGAACTGTGTGGGAGAGTAGCGTCCCTATATGAACAACAACCTCAAATAAATAAATAAATATAATAATAAATAACTAGATTTTATTGTTTAAGTATGATATTATATATATAAAATAAAGCCTAAAGTTATAGTTATAGTTATATATAAAAAGAGGTTCAGTATGTAATTTTATTTTTGGCAAATAGCACTGTTAAGTGTGAGCGCCTTGAAAAAGAGTTTAATCAAAAAGGTATAACTACTGTATTTTTAAAAGATGATATTTTTATTAAAGATAATTATAGTTATTCTAAAAATGTTTTATATATTATTCGTGGAAGCCTTAATAGTGGCTTTGAATATCCAGACCAAAAGTTTGTTGTTATAGCGGATAAAGAGTTATTTGGTGAGGAAAAAAACACTATAACTAACAAAAAAGCCAAAGGTAATTCCAAAAATAAAACTGTTATAAATAGCTTTAATGATTTAAAAGTAGGGGATTACGTAGTACATGATAATCATGGAATAGCGTTATTTAAAGGTATAGAAAAAGTTGTAACAGAGGGAGTATCGAAAGATTATCTAAAATTAGGTTATGAAGATGAAGCAATACTATATGTATCTATTAACCAATTAGACATAGTACAAAAGTATTCTATTATAGGAAATTCTACTCCTAAGTTAAATAATCTAGGTTCTAAGCATTGGGGGGTAGCTAAAGCCAAAGCAAGAAAAACAGTGCAAATAGTAGCGAAAGACTTAATTAATCTATATGCCAAAAGAAGAAGTGCCCAAGGTTTTGAGTACTCCAAAGACAACATATGGCAGACGGAGTTTGAAGAAAATTTTCCGTTTATAGAAACAGATGACCAGTTACAAGCTATTCTTGATATGAAAAAAGATATGGAAAGTCCACAAGTAATGGATAGGCTTATATGTGGAGATGTTGGATTTGGAAAGACAGAAGTGGCTATAAGAGGTGCTTTTAAAGCAGTCCAAGATAGCAAGCAAGTAGTATTCCTAGTCCCTACAACGATATTAGCTCAGCAACATTTTGAAACGTTCACAAAGCGTATGGAAAATTATCCAATTAATGTAAATGTACTTAGTAGGTTTAGAACTCCTAAACAGCAAAAGCAAACGATAGAGGGAATAGATAAAGGATTAGTAGATATAGTAATAGGAACACATAGGGTATTATCAAAAGATATTAATTTTAAAGATTTAGGGCTTGTAATAATAGATGAAGAACAAAGATTTGGTGTAAAGCATAAAGAAAAGCTAAAGGCTCTAAAAGAAAATGTAGATATATTAACTCTTTCAGCAACGCCTATACCTCGTACTCTACACATGAGTATGGCGGGTATACGTGATATGAGTCTATTAGAAGACCCTCCTTTAGAAAGAATGCCAGTACAAACTTATGTATTAGAATATGATTTAGATTCTATTAAAAATGCTATAAATCGTGAACTTAAACGTGGTGGACAAGTATATTATCTTCATAACAGAGTGCATAATATAGAGTTAGAAGTAAGTATACTAAAAAATATATTGCCAGAGGCTAATATATCATTTGCACATGGTCAAATGAGTGAGCGTGAGCTAGAAAAAGTAATGCACGCATTTTTACAAAATGAAATAGATGTATTAGTTTGTACTACTATTATAGAAACAGGTCTTGATATATCAAACGTAAATACTATAATTATAAATGATTCAGACCAAATGGGACTAAGTCAGCTATATCAATTAAGAGGTCGTGTTGGGCGTTCTAACAAAACTTCGTTCGCTTATCTCATGTACAAAAAAAATAAAGTTCTACAAGAAATATCAGAAAAAAGGTTACAGACAATTAAAGAGTTTACCGAGTTTGGTTCAGGTTTTAAAATAGCAATGCGGGATTTAGAAATAAGGGGCGCAGGTAATCTATTAGGTGCAGAACAGCATGGTCATGTTGATATAATAGGCTATGATATGTATTGCAAGTTATTAGATCAAGCTATACTCGAGCTTAGTGGTAAAAAAATAAAAGAAGATTTAGAAACGGTTATAGATTTAAACGTAAATGCTTTTATAAGTCCAAGCTATATATCAAACGAGTCTCAAAAGCTAGAAATGTACAAAAAAATATCGCTGATAAAAACAAATGAAGATTTACTAGATGTCTCAGATGAGCTTATAGACAAGTTTGGTGAGATGCCAAGAAGTGTATCTAATTTACTAAGTATAGCTCTATTAAAATCCTATGCAACCATAATAGGAATAACAAAAATATCACAAAATAACAACAAGGTTCTAATTAAATTCTCTGAAAAAAATATAGAAAATCTTAATATAAGCGCTCTAAAAGCTTTATTAGAGTCAAACCTAAATTTTAAGTTCGATGGCTCTACTCATATTCTATATTACTCTATAAAAAACAAAAAAGAAAATTTTATAAAAATTCTAAAAGACATATTCTTAAGTCTTTATAATTAAATTAAATTAAATTAAATTAAATTAAATTAAATTAAATTAAATTAAATTAAGAAAGGTTTATATAATAGCATGAATGATAATAATCAAAAAAATATTAATAACAAAAAAATAATAGATATTATTGTCCCTTGCTACAATGAAAGCGAAGTATTAAATATCTTTTATATAGCAGTAAATCAAGTGCATTCAAATATAAATAGTCATAATTTTAATTATTTATATGATTTTAATTATTTATTTATTGATGATGGCAGTGCAGACTCTACTCTTGATATATTAAAAGCTCTCGCTTCTCAAGATGAAAAAGTAAAATATATATCTTTCTCTAGAAACTTTGGTAAAGAGTCTGCTATGTATGCTGGGCTTAAAGCCTCTAAAGGTGATTTGACTCTTATAATAGATGCTGATATGCAAAATCCTCCAATTATGATACCTCAAATGATTGCTGGTATAGAAGAAGGCTTTGATTGTTGTGGTGGTTATCGAGCAACTCGTGATGGCGATGGCGTTATAAGAACTTTCTTTACTAATAATTTCTATAATATAACAAACAAAATATCAGATGTTAATATGCCAAATGGTGCTGGAGATTTTAGGCTTATGACTCGCAAAATGGTTAATGCTGTACTTGCGCTTAGTGAAGTCCAAAGGTTCTCCAAAGGTATATTTAGTTGGGTCGGCTTTAAAACAAAGTGGTTGAAATTTGAAAATATAGAAAGAGCTGCTGGTGTTAGCAAGTGGAGTTTTTTTAATTTATTCTCTTATGCTATAGATGGTATAACCGCTTTCTCTACTTTCCCTCTTAAAGTAGCCTCTATACTCGGTGCTTTTATATCTTCTTGTTCTTTTTTATATTTAATTTATATTATAATAACTACTCTAATAGATGGTATTGATGTCCCAGGTTATGCATCTCTAATAGCAGTTACTTTATTTATAGGTGGCATAATAATATTTATCTGTGGTATTCTAGGAGAGTACATAGGAAAAATCTATCTAGAAGTAAAAGGCAGACCTATATATATAACAAGTGAAACAAATATTATTCAAAATAATAATAATAATAATAATAATAATAATAATAATAATAATAATAATAATAATATATAAAAAAAACGCCTATATTACCATATAATACAGGCGTTTTTTATTCTAAATATTTACTACTTTATTTTCTGGTTTAGTTTTACATTCTTGTGCTGTGTTCCATATAGTCTCAAAGTTATTTACTATATAGTCCTCTAAATTCTGAACTTCTTCATCCGTAAAACCTTTTATATTAACTGTCTTGAAGCTAGGTACTCTACATACTGCCACAGAATTCTTATTTCTTACTTGTTTTCTAAATTTAATTAAAATCTCTCCAGATTGGCTATTAGAAAAATCAATAATATTACTATGTGTAATCTCTGTGTCATTTAGCGTAGAGAAGTAATTAGTATAAACCGATTCTTGGTTACCTTCTCTTAAATTTTCAATCTTATTAACTTCTTCATTAAACTTTTCTACTTCTTTCATAAATAAATTTTAGTTACCCGAAATATTGGTCAAATATATTCTATATTAATAATTAATAATAATATTATTATTATATTCTACTAGTCCACAAGTCATATTCTATATCAACTCATGTCTATCTGAAAACGTAAAATCCATGCAAGTTTAGTTAAAGCCTTTGAATAATTTGACGAGTAGCTTCTCCTTTTCTATTTTTTTTTTTAATATTTTCTATTTTTTAAAAATTCCTAAAAACTTCTATATTTCCTTAAAAGTCCTTATTATATCGTTATTTAATTAACATAATTATTATTAATTAAAAACTTAATCGTATTATATATTATTTACTCTATCTTGTCTACATAAATTTTTATTTTTTTATATATCTTTACTTTTACTTATTTTTAGCTATTTTGACTATCTTTATTTAATTAT
>JAWXUY010000031.1:0-12096 GCA_044425885.1 bacterium
AGTTTGTATTATTATATGTATGATAAACAAGAAGCAGTAAGTTATATAAGTAGTATTATAAGAGAAGAAGATTTTAACAGGGCTATACTAAGTAATCCCATCACCAAAAGCGTTGACGTGCCAAAAAAAATAGAAATTAAAAAAGTTTTAATCAAAAATATTATTAATTATCAAGTTACTTATTTTATAGACAAGCAAGTAACTCATGAGAATATTGAGGCAGATAAAATTAATATTATTAGTAAGATTATCGAGCTAATGCAAGATAATTTTAAGCAATCCCAAGTTACAGCGGATAAGTCTTTTAGTATACTCATGAATAAGAAAAAGCAGTTTAGCGTGACTGGTATAAAAGCCTCTATCATTAACACCTCTACCAGCTCTAACCCAAACTCTAATCTATCTCACAACAAGCAAAAGAATTATATTCTTAAAGATGGTGAGTATATTAACTGGTTGTATAAGCTTAATGTAATAGATAAAAACGGAGTAGTGCGTAGTCATATGCAAAAGAAATTTAGGCAGATTAACAAGTTCCTTGAGATGATTCAGGATATCGAGCCTACTCTACCTCAAAATGCCACTATTATAGATATGGGTTGTGGTAAGAGTTATCTTACGTTTGCTATGTATCACTATCTCAACAACATTAAAGGCAAAAACGTCCATATTAGAGGCTATGACCTCAAAAAACAAGTTGTATCAGATTGCAATAGTCTAGCCCAAGAGTTCGATTTCCAAAATCTAAATTTCTACAACGAAAACATCGAGAATATCTCACAAGATGAAACTATTACAAATATTAACATGATTATATCTCTACATGCTTGCAACACTGCCACGGATTATGCCCTATATTTTGGTATAAAGCTAGAGTGTGATGTAATATTAAGTGTGCCTTGCTGTCAACATGAAGTGTTCTCGCAGATTAGTCAGCAAGAGAGTGATGTACTAAGCTCTATGCTCTCTTATGGCATACTCAAAGAGCGTTTTTCTTCTATGCTTACAGACAACATACGTGCAGATGCTCTAAAGCTATGCGGTTACAAAACTAATATAATAGAGTTTATAGATATGGAGCATACTCCTAAAAATGTAATGATAAAGGCTATTAAAAATAAAAATAGTACTAGCGGTAATAATACTAAAAGCATTAAAAAGCTAAAGGACACAATCAATTATTTTAACATAAATCCCTCTATATACTCTTTATTAAAGCCTTATTTTAAATAAAATAAAAAAATTTATGTAATTAATTTATTTATTATGTTATAATAAAATTATTATTTTATTTATACTAGTCAGAAAGGCAGGTACACTTATATGACACTTAACATTCAATCAAATACATCGTTGATAACTAGTACTTTTGGCAAAGGTACTCAAAATAGTATTCTCAATAATTTTAATACAAATTCTCTTTCTTCAACAACCAGTAAAACATCTAGTTTAGTGGAATCTCTAAATAAGCAAAAAGAACAAATCCAAGAAATAAAAGAAGATTTAATGGCTAGTACAAAAGAAAAAGGGGGTACTATGTCAGATATTAAAGCTCAGTTAGAAGCTTTTGATGACCAGATAAAAGAATTAGATAGTCAAATTGCTAAAGCCAATATAGATGATATTATTTATAAGCCTACTAAAACTAATGACTTAAACCAACAGCCCAAGTCTGATGAAGATATACAAAATTCTAAAATAAAACATTTTATATCTTTATCTAATAGTTTAGAGCAAGCAAAATCAACGGATTATATAAAAAAAAGGCTTGAAGGTGAGGCAAATATATTAACTACCGAAATAAAAGAAAATGCTACGGATAATAAATTAGATCGTGTAAATGATATTCAAGCACAAATAGTTCAACTTGAAAAACAAGTAATGAATATACTGGTAAATGTAAATAATCAAGTAGAGGAACTTAATAAAGAATCTAATACTCGCAGTATAGAAAATGATAATCAAGATTTTTCTACCAAAATAGATAGTCAAAATAAAATTGCCAAAGATTTCTCTACAACCAAAGAATATTATACTTTCTTAAAAAATACTTATTCATCTATTAAAGATAATAATATAAAAATACTAGATAATATTCTACAAGAAGCAATGTCAGACCCTAAAAAAGAAAGTAGCTTAATAACATTTTTATCCAAATAGACCAAAAAAATAATAGGAATTAAATTAATTTAATAATAACTCCTATTATTTTTTTATTATTTTTTATTATTTTTTATTATTTTTTATTATTTAAAGTAAAACTCTAGTGCAAGTAAATTATCAGTTGACTTGAAAAACATATGATTTGTAGCTCTTAATTTTTCTGCTATATCTTCTATGCATTTATCTTCAAGTATTGTTATTTTACTTAAAAAGTGTCTGTCTCTGCCATCGTAAAACTTAAATTCTCCATCGTTTTTTATATATGCTACTTTATTTGAATCAGCTCTAGTTAGTGTTCTATATGTATTACCCTCTATAAGTGTATTAAATATTACTTCCCTATCTTCGTACTCCATCACAATATGTCTACTATTCTCATAGCGTTTTTTACCACTAGGTGTGTACTCTGCAAAAGTAGGGTTCATTTGGCTATCCATATTAAAAATTTCAAAGTCACTGAAAAATACGTTAAGGTCTTTAGCCTCTAACTCAAAGAACTTAGCTCCATGCGTTAACATCTTTTTTAATAACTCGTCTGTTTCAGCAAGTTTTAATAAAATATCATCGTCTGTAGTAAGCCCTTTACAAACAAATTTGCCGTAAACTCGCTTAGTCATCTTTAGTCCTCTACCCTTTTTATCGAAAATAAATCCAGAAAATTTACTACCATCTTCTAGTTTATTAAGAAAAATCGATAAAGGCGTTAGTATAATAACGTGTTTACCCTCAGCAATGTAGCGGTAGTCTACTACTTCTAAGTCTGGAAATTCAGTATTATTTTGAAGTGATATGTATAGCTCTTTTTGACTTCTACAAAATTCCTCAATCGGTTCTTTCATTTCTCCTATAGGTAAACGATTTTTTATGCTATCTTTTGGGTTACCTTTGTGGTGGTGACCATGTCCATGTCCGTGTTGTTTATTTTTATCTTCCAAAATTAATCCTATTACTTAAATATTTTTTAAGCGTATCTAAGCAACTTATCCTTTCATTATATTATATTATATTATATTATATTATATATTTATTGCTCTATTTACTCTCTACTCTATATCTTTTATTATCTATATATCTTTTAGTATCACAAAAATAATAACACATCTAAAAACAACTTGTCAACAGCATACGTATATAAAGTTACTATTTTCTGATAGCCTAAAAAAAATTAACCTTTTTTATTTTTTTTTGGTGATTTTTTTGTGTTTTTTGATTTATAATATATAATTTTTAGTTATAAAATAAATTTACAAGATTAGATTAATAGTGTATAATAAGATAAATAAAATATTAGAAAGGGCTTTATTATTGAGATGAGTAATATAATAAACGGACTTGAGATATCAAAGCTTATAAAAGAAGAAGTAAGACAAGATGTTAGTAAACTAGATAAAAAGCCTTGCTTGGCAGTTATAATAGTTGGAGCAGACCCAGCAAGTCAAATATATGTCAAAAACAAAGGCTCTGCCTGTTCTTACACTGGTATAGAGTCTATCACTTATTCTCTTGACGAGAGTACAAATACGTATGAGCTAGTCGACTTAATTTACAAATTAAATAGAGATAGCTCTATAAATGGCATACTAGTACAGCTACCTCTACCATCACATATAGACGAAAAAAAAGTGCTTGAGAAAATAGATTATAAAAAAGATGTAGATGGTTTTCACCCATATAATATAGGGCTACTCTCTACAAACAACGCTATTTTAAAGCCTTGTACGCCTGCGGGTTGTATCGAGCTTTTGGATAGATATAATATAAATATAGAGGGGAAGAATTGCTTAATAATAGGGCGTAGTAATATAGTAGGAAAGCCTCTTTCGATGCTACTACTAAACAGAAATGCCACTGTTACTATAGCTCATTCTAAGACCCAAAATCTAAAAGAAATTAGTAAGCTAGCTGATATCATATTTATAGCAGTAGGTAACCCCAACTTCTTAAAGAAAGATATGATAAAAGAAGATGTTGTGCTGATAGACATAGGAATAAATAGACTTGATGACGGAAGCCTGTGCGGTGATATAGAGTATGATTGTAGGGAGAAAGCAAGCTATATAACTCCAGTACCAAAAGGAGTAGGACCTATGACTATAGCAATGCTCATGAGAAATTGTCTAATAGCTTATAAATTGCAAAATAATAAATAAAAATTTAAAAATTTAAAAATATAATTGGAGAAATATAAACTTGAATAATTTAAATACTAATAAAAAAATTGCCTTTGTTTCGCTAGGGTGTGATAAAAATCTAATGGATAGCGAGATTATGATAGGGCTTATTAACGAGCGTGGATATGCGGTAACGCCTCAAGAAGAACTTGCTGATATTATTATTATTAATAGCTGTGGATTTAAGCTAGATGCGAGCGAAGAAGGTATCGAGAATATTTTAAGAGTAGCTGATAATAAAATCACTGGAAACTGCAAAGGGATTATCGTGACTGGCTGTATGGCTCAGCGATACAAAGAAGAAATATTTGACTCACTTCCAGAGGTTGACGCTGTAGTAGGGACTGGAGATTTTGAGAGTATAGGCAATGTTATAGACGAGATATTAAAAAATGATGCTATAAAAAACTACAAGAAAATTACTCTTATCACGGACCACAACAAAAAGCTAAATGAAGAAAACTCTTTAAAAAGGGTTATTACTACGGCTGGTGGATTCGCTTACTTAAAAATAGCGGAAGGTTGCAATAAAAAATGTACGTATTGCACTATACCTTCTCTAAGAGGAGAGTTTAGGAGTCGTACTATTGAGAGTTTATTAAAAGAAGCAGAGCTTCTAGTAAGCCAAGATATAAGAGAGATTATACTAGTAGCGCAAGATACTTCTCTATATGGCACTGATATTTATGGCAAAAAATCGCTTGTTAAGTTGTTAGGTGAGCTATCTAAAATTAAAGACTTAAAATGGATAAGGTTATTATACTGTTATCCAGAGCATATTGATGATGATTTAATAAATGAAATGGCGAGCAATCCAAAAGTTTGCAATTATATAGATATGCCTATCCAACATGCAGATGACAACGTATTAAAGCAAATGGGTAGAATTAGCTCAAGAGCGCATCTAGAAGAAATTATAAACAAGTTAAGAGCCAAAATACCTGATATTTGCATAAGAACCACTTTTATAGTAGGTTTCCCTAACGAAACAGACGAGGCTTTTAATAATCTAGTAGATTTTACTAGTAAGATGAAGTTTGATAGGCTTGGGGTATTTACTTACTCACGTGAAGATGGAACGCCTGCTTATGATATGCCTAATCAAGTAGATGAAGATTTAAAAATAGAGCGTCAGCAACAAATATTAGAATTACAAAAAGACATATCTTCTAATAGATGTTCGGAGTTTATAGGCAAAACGCTTGAAGTAATAGTAGAAGGTAAGCTAGAGGGCGAAGAAAATGTTTATTGTGGTAGGAGCTATAGGGATTGCTATGAGATAGATGGCTTTGTATTTTTTGAAAATGCTCTCTCTGATTCTAATGCCGATTTAATAGCTGGAGATTTTTATAATATTAAAATTACCAGTGCTTATGACTATGATTTAATAGGCGAGCTGGTAGAGGAAGTAGAGGTATAATTTTATGAATCTACCAAACAAGTTAACCCTTTTTAGAATTATATTAATACCGTTTTTATTATTATTTATTAGCTTTGATGTATTTAACAATATGTTTGATTTACAAACTAGGCGTTATATAGCTTGTGCTATATTCGCAATAGCTTCTATTACTGATGCTCTTGATGGTTATATAGCAAGAAAGTATAATTTAATTACTAACTTTGGTAAGTTCATGGACCCTTTAGCAGATAAGTTACTAGTTTCTGCCACGATGATAGCTCTTATTAATATGCCAGACTCTATAGTCCCTCTACATCCTATTATAGTTATATTAATAATCTCTAGAGAGTTTTTAATAACAGGGTTTAGAACGATAGCTATAGAAAAAAACATAGTGATATCTGCTGGTATGTCTGGCAAAATAAAGACTGTTTTTCAGATGGCAATGCTAGTTGTTTTATTATTAAATATAGATAATATGTTATTTACTAATTTAAGCTATTTTTTAATAATAGGGTCGGTTGTGCTTACTATTTATTCAGCTGTTGAGTATATAGTTCAAAATAAAGAAGTATTAAAAGATTAACTAAATTAAAACCAAACTAAACTAATAAAATAACAAACTAAGGAGGATTTTTAAAATTATGAACGCAGAAATTTTTTCTATCGGAACTGAAATATTACTCGGTGAAATACTAGACTCTAATGCAAAGTTTATAGCGCAAGAGCTAGCCAATATGGGCATAGATGTTTTTTATAAGACTTCGGTTGGTGATAACGAAGACAGGCTTCTAGACTGCATTACAAGGTCTTTTAGCAGATGTGATATTATATTATCTACTGGTGGTCTTGGTCCTACCGACGATGATCTCACAAAAGAAACGTTTGCAAAGTATTTTAAAAAAGATTTAGTAGAAAATGATTTAGCGCTTGAAAATCTAAGAGATTATTTTGTAGACCCTGACTCTATGCCTAAGTCTAATTTAAAGCAAATTTATCTACCAGAAGGCGCTGAAGTTATTTATAATCACTATGGAACAGCTTGTGGTATGATAGTAGAGGGTCAAGATGAAAGCAATAACACGAAAATAGCTATTATAATGCCTGGTCCACCTAAAGAGTTAATACCTATGTTTAACAAGTATGTAAAGCCTTATTTAGAAGCCAAAACTAATAAAGTATTTGTTTCTAAGAGTCTTAATTTAATTGGTATAGGTGAGAGCGGTGCATCTGAAACTATAAAAGACTTAATGCTTGAATCTAAAAATCCTACTATAGCGCCTTACGCTGGTAATTATGAGATGCGTTTTAGGGTAACTGCTAGTGCGTCTAACAAAGATAAAGCAGAGGAGTTATTAAAGCCAACTGTTAAAAAGTTATATGATATATTTCCTGAGTTTATATATGGTGAAGATGATGACACTTTAGAGGGAGTTGTAGTTAATGCGCTACATGAGAAAAATATTATTATTAGCACAGCGGAGTCATGCACTGGCGGGCTATTAGCCTCTACTTTTGTAGATGTTGAAGGTGTCTCAAAAGTATTTTCTAATGGTGTTATTACTTACTCGAATGAAAGCAAAGTAAAAGAGTTAGGAGTAAAAGAAATTACACTAGAAGAATATGGAGCAGTGAGCAAAGAAATTGCGATGGAGATGGCAGAGGGAATATTAAAGAAATCAGGTAGTAAGATGGGCGTAGCTCTGACAGGTATAGCTGGACCTAGTGGGGGTACAGAAGAAAAGCCAGTGGGGCTTGTGTACTTAGGGATAGCTCAAGAAAATAAAGATACACAGTATTTCGAGTTTATGTTCAAAGGAACAAGAAAGACTATAAGAGAAAGAGCAGTAAAAGCAACGTTGACTAAGTTATTAAATATATTAAAATAAATTTTAGTATAATAATATAAATATAATAAGATAAGATAAGATAAGATAAAATAAAATAAGATGAGATGAGATATAATAGGAGGATTTGTTATGGCAAAAGCTAGTTCTAGTAAAAACACGGTTGAAAACAATATTTCTAAAGGGCGTGAGGAAGCTTTAAAAAACGCTATAGACCAAATAGAAAAACAGCATGGTAAAGGCTCAGTTATGAAGCTTGGAGAAGCTACTCATAAAGAAGTCGAAGTAGTGCCGACAGGTTCTTTAAGCTTAGACGTAGCACTTGGAGCTGGAGGTATACCAAAGGGAAGAATTATAGAGATTTATGGTCCAGAGTCTAGCGGTAAAACAACTGTTTCACTTCACATAGTAGCAGAAGTACAAAAAGCAGGCGGGGTGGCAGGATTTATAGATGCTGAACATGCTTTAGACCCTGTATATGCTAAAAAAATAGGTGTAAATATAGACGAGCTATATATCTCTCAACCAGATGATGGTGAGCAAGCTTTAGATATAACTGAAACGATGGTTCGTTCAGGAGCTATAGATATTATAATAGTTGACTCTGTAGCAGCACTTGTTCCAAAATCTGAAATAGAAGGAGAAATGGGTGACTCACACATGGGGTTACAAGCAAGGCTTATGAGTCAAGCTTTAAGAAAGTTAACGGCTATAACAGCTAAGAGCAAATGTATAGTAGTATTTATTAATCAGTTAAGAGAGAAAATAGGAGTAATGTTTGGAAGTCCAGAAACTACAACAGGTGGGCGTGCTTTAAAGTTTTACTCAAGTGTAAGAATAGATGTACGTAAAGCAGAAGTAATTAAAAATGGAACGGATTTAATTGGTTCAAGAACAAAAGCTAAAATAGTAAAGAATAAAATAGCACCACCTTTTAAAGTTGCAGAGTTTGACATAATGTATGGGACAGGTATTTCTCATTCAGGAGATGTATTAGACTTAGGAACAGAAGTAAAAGTAGTAACAAAAGGAGGTTCATGGTATTCATATGGCGAAACAAGACTAGGTCAAGGTAGAGAAAATGCCAAAAATACGCTAGATGAAAATCCAGCATTAATGCGTGAAATAGAAAATAAAATAAGAGTGCATTATGGTATGCCAGAGCTTGATGTAATAGAAAGTAGCATCGCAAATGCCGAAGTAACTCCGATAGATGAAGACAGTGCAAGCAATGCAACCTCAGACGAAAAGTTCAAAAAAGAATTTGATGAAGATGCTCTAGAAATAGAATTAGATGAGGAGTAAAAGATAAGATTATTACGTTATGAATAATTAAAAACAAAAAAATCTCTAAAATTATATAATTATTTAGAGATTTTTTTTAATTTTATAATATTTTTTTTTTATTTTAATATAATTATATAAATATTAAATATATTAAGAGGTGTTTAATTTGCAAAGCAGTAATTATATTATAAAAAATCTAAACAACAAGCTTATCTCTTTCTACTATGGAAAAAATAAAAGCATTTATTACACTATGTTAGATGATCGTAACTATATCTCTAGCAGTTTAATTATAGAAAATGTTATAAGCAATTTTACTATTTGTGTACAAGGTGGAGAAGTATTTGTATTTTGTAAAAATATTTATGGTGATATAATATTGTGCAGGTCTAGCAATATTAATGATACTTTTAACAACAACATTAATTTTAGCAATATTATTTTATTTAAAGATTTAAGCAATTTATTTTATCCTATTTTTTTAAATAGTAATTTAAGTCTTATCTACAACAATTATAACAACAGTATGTTATCAATTAAGTCAACCAAAGTCGATTTAAATAATAATTTTATTAATTTTAATAATTTTAATTGGAACAGCCCTGAAAACATAGACCTTATTAACTCCACTCCAATCCCAAACTCTAATGAATACAGCAATCTAAATCTCCTTGATTTATACAAAGTCCATCAAACTAATTTTATATTATCTTATATTAAGTTTAAGTCAAACAAGGAGTTACAAGCAGGTTTTAAGGTCATCTCAAATGGTGCTTTATCCGATTTTATTATATTCCACAAAACTAGTCATCAGTTAGTCGACTATTCTATTATTTGTTTTAACAACAAAATACATATTATTTATATAATTAAAAATCTATTCTCTACTCAGGTTATTTATAGAAGTTATTATAATAATATTTTAAGTAATCCAGTATTATTATTTGAAGGTCAAAAAATTAAAATGTGTTGTGCTTGCGTTATAAATAATAAAGTATATTGTCAGTTTATTATTGGTAACACGTTATATTATCTAATCTCTGAAGATTATGGCAATAATTTCTCAAGCGTTATGAAGTATAAAAGAAGTGTGTCACAGGAAATTCAAAAAATTAAGTTTTTGGATTTTAAGCATAGTGAGAGAGATTCGTTTAACGAGGTATTCGCCGACGACCCACAAAATCTATTAAACCTACAGTTTGTGATGGATTTTGCTCCAAATATTTTTAATAGAAGTGGTAATGTAGGGGGTGGCTCACATAGTAACCCTAATTTTATAAAAAATATATTAGATTTAGATATACAAGAAGAAGTTAATAATACTAATGCTAATAGTAATACTAACCAGTTTATCTCTAGTATAGGCGATAGTAGTGGGGAGTACGTCGAGTACGTAGAGCCAGTACAAGTTCGTCAGCAATACACTAGTACTACTACTCATAATCCAGTTAATAATCCAGCTCCACAGCCACGTCCCCAAAATCAACAAAAGCATCAAGGCGTTTATACAAGCGGTAGTGAGACAGATTTTATGTCTCAGTTTGATATGAGTAAGTTTGAAAGCATGATGCAGAGTAAGAGAAATGTCACTAGTGGTGGTAATACTAACAATTCTAATAATAATGTTATTAGTAATAGTAATAGTAGTAGTAGTAGTAGTAATAATAGTAATTCTAATAGTGGTAATAGTATTTTAGAAAGTAGGCTTAAAATATTAGAAGAACAGCTTAAAGACAAAAACAACGAAGTCTTCCAGCTAAACTCTCTTATGCAGTCGAGAAATAAAGAGCGTACAGAGCTTGAAAATTCACTCAGGCTACAGCTAGACAGTTATAAAAATGAGTTGTCCGACTTAAAAGCCCAAGTTATGGCTGAGGTAGATAAGGCGAAAAATAAAGAAAATAAAGAAAATAAAGAGGTAACTAATAATTCTATCAACGTTAATCAAGAACAACAAGAACAAAAATAATAAAATATAAAGTGAGGTGATACTTATAGCGTTTTTTTTTGGTAGAAATATAAATAATAATAGAAATCGTAATACAAGTAATAATACAATCAACAATACAAGCAACAACAGAGTTAATAATCCAACTAACAACAATCAATTCCATCAAAATATAAACAACAATAATCTAAATAATAACAATCTTATAAGCAGTATAAACAACATTCCTCCTACTAACAATAGTGATATTAATCAAGGTGTTAATTTTCAGCCCCTCACTGAAGAAGATTTACTGAAAATTAACGAAGAAATCCAAGAAAATATCAAACATAGTAAGCTATATTTAGAAAATAAAAACTCCAATATTAACAACAATTTTAACAATAATATTAACAATAATTTTAATAATAATTTAGTTACACGCCCTACATCTAACCCCAATTCCCCTATTATAATATCTTATCTACATGACTTTATCCAAAGTGAAAAAAATAGTCATGACTTCTACAAAAATCTAGCCAATACTTGTAGTATTAAGCATTATAAACAAAAGTTTACTGAAATTAGTAATGATTGCCTAATAGAACAGAAAAATCTTGTGGCATATTTAGAAGATTTTCACAAAGAAAATAGTCTAAATATCTCTAGTGAAATATTTAAACCTCTTGACATTGATATATTTCCTATCTCTAATCTTCGAGATGGAGTTATGTTGGCAGTTGAAGAAGAAATAAAGTACTATGACAAACTCTCTAAAATAGTGGAAGATTTACCCCCCAAAGATACTCGTATTTTTTATGCTATGGCTCTAAGAAAACTCGGTAGAATTAATAATGTGCAATATGTATTTCTAAGATTATAAGTTTTATTTGCTCCAAAACTCTACAAATTTTATATAATTTATATACAAAAATAACAGCTGTTATTAGTGAAATGTAGCCATAATAGAAAATTATACAAATATCTAAATTTCATATTGCATTAAGTTTTTAAATGTGTTATCCTTATTTAAGATTAATATACTATTGAAAAGGCAAACTTATTTAAAAATAAGGACGCAAAATTACAGGTCTAAGTGTTTTTTTATAAAGCATATGATGGCTGAATTACCAAAAGTTTGGATAGATAAATTAATTATTTTATATATTTATAATAAATTATTATTTTATTTTATTTTATTATATTATATTAATAATTATATTTAGCCTCTACTTGGTTGGTAATTTTTAACCCTGTAGAGGCTTTTTGAAAATAGATTTTAATATTAATACCCCCCCC
>JAWXUY010000032.1:0-11965 GCA_044425885.1 bacterium
TATCAAGAATTAATATTAAATAAAAAAAATTTTATTAATATTTTGGTATTTAGTTTGTAATATGTGGTTGTAAATATTTAATATTGTATGTATAATATAAATATAAAAAATCAAAAATCAAAAATAAAAATTAAGAAAGGATTAAAGGGGTTAAAAAAAATTATGTCAGGACATTCAAAGTTTGCGAATATAAAACATAGAAAAGAAAAAAACGATGCAAAAAAAGGGAAAGTATTTACGATTATAGGTAGAGAGATAGCTGTAGCAGTAAAGAGCGGAGGGTCGGACCCGAGTATAAATTCTAAACTGAGAGATGTTATTGCTAAAGCTAAATCTAATAATATGCCTAACGACACAATAGAAAGAAGTATTAAGAAAGCAAGTGGTAATATAGATGGTATAAGCTACGAGTCTATCACATACGAGGGCTATGGAATAAAAGGGATAGCAATAATAGTAGAAACTCTTACAGATAATAAGAATAGGACAGCATCAAACGTGAGGAATGCATTTACAAAAGGCGGAGGTAATATGGGTACTACTGGCTGTGTAAACTTTATGTTTGACGAGTTGGGGCAGATACTAATATCTAAAGAAGAAAATCTAGAATTAGATATTAATATAGATGGCGAAGAACTAATGTTATTGGCTATAGAGGCAGGAGCGACCGATTTTTTAGAAGACGAAGATATGTATATTATAAATACAGAGCCTACTAATATGTATGAAGTATTAAATATATTAGAGAAGCGAACTAATATAAAGATAGGGGATAGCGAGGCAGGACTTTTTCCACAAACATACGTGAAACTAGATGCCCCAGATGATATTAAAAAAATGGATAAGCTTTTGGGTTTACTAGAAGAAGATGATGACGTAAAGAACGTATATCATAATTTAGAATTAAATTAATATGTTAGATAATTATTATAATTCGGCTAACTCGTTTTTTAAAGAGAAGTTTGGTACAAAGATTATTAAGATACCGATAGATGGTGGGTTTACTTGCCCTAACCGTGATGGCACTTTGTCAAGTAGAGGGTGTATATTTTGTAATGAGAAAGGGTCAGGGAGTATTTTTTTAAATAGGAATTATGGTATCGAAGAACAGTTTGAATACGCAAAGACTATATTAAATAAGAAGTGGAAAAGCGGAAAATATATGATTTATTTTCAGTCTTTTACTAATACGTATGGAGATATAGAATATTTAAAAGATTTATTTAATAGAGCGATTTTATTACCAGAAGTTGTAGCAATTTCTATAGCTACACGTCCTGATTGCTTAGATAATAAGATAGTGGAGTTTTTGGGAGAGCTTAATAAAAAAGTATACGTTTGCGTGGAGCTGGGCTTTCAGACATCAAAGAGAGAGAGCATAGAGCTTATAAATAGATGTTATGAAAATAATGTTTTTGAAGAAGCAGTACAACGTTTAAATAATTATAATATAGACGTGATATGCCATGTTATTTTTGGTTTACCGAATGAGACTAAAGAAGATATGTTAAATACGATTAGATATATTACAAGTTTTAATATATCGGGGATAAAACTACAATTATTACACATAATAAAAAATACGGATCTGCATAAATTATATATAAATAAGCCGTTTAACGTATTAAGCTTGGATGAGTACGTTAATATAATAGTTTCAGCGATAGAGATTTTACCACCAAATATTATTATACATCGGATAACAGGAGATGGAGATAGAGAATCTTTAGTAGAGCCGAGATGGAGTCTTAATAAGAAAAAGGTATTAAATTCTATAAACCAAGAATTAAAAAAACAAGAGAGTTACCAATCTAAGTATTATAAATAGCTATAAAATTATAAAATTTGTAAAAAAAATAATATATTTATTTAATTTTTCTTGAGAGTTATATATATATATGATATAATAAGTTTATGAAAAACAAATAAATAAATATAAGTAAAATATAAGAGGTGTATATTTATGAATAATTCTCCAGATAATCCTTCTAATAATCTTAATAAAGAACATTTTAAATTAGCAGAAAGTAAATTAATACTCATGTATTTGATAAATAAAATGGAAGTACCAATATCTTTAGGTTATATTCAAGAGTTTACTCTTTCAGCTGAATACATGGATTATTATACTCTTTCTAATTACTTAGTAGAATTAACAGAAAATAAATACATAATTGGGAGTATCCAGCAAAAAAAGACTAGCTATGTTTTATCAGATAGTGGTAAAAAGACACTATCGCTTTTTGAGCATTTTATAGACGATGATGTTAAATTAAAAGTAGATGAGTATGTAGCACTAAATCAATCTCAAATAAAAAAAGATTTAAATGTTGTGGCAGACTTTGTAGAAAAGGACAATGAGTATATAGTGACTTGCGGTGCTTACGAAAACAAAGTTCCACTTATGCAAATAAATTTAAAAGTGTCTACTAAGCATTATGCGAAAGAAATTTGTAAAAACTGGAAAGATGATGCTTCAAAGCATTACTTGACGTTTATTAAGACTTTATTAGGTGAGCAAAAAATTTAAAAGAAATAAAATAAAAAAATAAAAAACAAAGGAATTTTTATATGAATAACAATAGTAATGGTAATTGTAATGGTAATGTATATGATGTTTTACTAGAGAGAGGCTTTATAGAACAAGCCACTCATGAAAAAGAAATAAGAGAGCTATTTGAGAAAGAATCAGTTAGTTTTTATATTGGATTTGATCCTACAGCTGACAGCCTTACAGCAGGGCATTTTGTGACTGTTATGGCGATGAGTCATATGCAAAAATCAGGACATAAGCCAATAGCCTTAGTTGGTGGAGGGACAGGAATGGTTGGAGATCCATCAGATAGGTCAGATATGCGCCAAATGATGGAAAATAACACGATAGAGCATAATGTAGAGTGCTTTAAAAATCAATTATCTAAGTTTATAGATTTTAATGATGATAAAGCAATAATGGTAGATAATGCTGATTGGCTTAAAAATCTTAATTATATTGATTTTGTAAGAGAAGTAGGGGTACACTTTTCAGTTAATCGAATGCTTACAGCAGAATGCTTTAAAAATAGAATGGAGAAAGGTTTATCTTTCTTTGAGTTTAACTATATGTTAATGCAAAGCTATGACTTTTTAGAGCTTAATAGACGTTATAATTGTAAGATGCAGTTAGGCGGTAGCGACCAATGGTCTAATATAATAGGGGGTATAGAGCTAGTAAGACGTATGGATCAAAAAGATGTATATGGGCTTACGTTTAAGCTATTAACTACAAGCGAAGGTATTAAGATGGGTAAGACACAAAAAGGAGCAATTTGGTTAGACCCAAATAAAACAACGCCTTATGAGTTTTATCAATATTGGAGAAACGTGGCAGATAGCGATGTAGAGAAATGCTTGGCACTATTAACGTTTTTACCGATGGAAGAAGTAAGACAATTAGGCAGTTTAGAGGGAAGCGAGATAAACAAGGCTAAGAAAGTACTAGCATACGAATTAACGAAGATAGTTCATAGCGAAGAAGAAGCAGTAAAGGCGCAAGAAGCATCACTGGCACTTTTTGCAGGAGGAGCTAGTGGAGGTTCTATACCGAGTACTAAATTAGATAAGTCTAAATTTGAAGAAGGCATTAATATATTAGAATTGCTGTTTGAGTTAAAGCTAGTGCCATCTAAAGCAGAAGCAAGACGCTTAGTACAACAGGGCGGTATAAAGGTTAAAGAAGAAAAAGTAGATAAGATAGATTATGTTGTTAGTTTAAAAGATTTTGACGCTGATAACAAGGTTTTAATACAAAAAGGCAAGAAAGTGTTTCACCAAGTAGAAATATAAAAAAATAAAATATAAAAAAATAAAATATAAAAAACCCTCTCTCATATATTTTAGATTAATTTAATATATTATAATATATATTATAAATTTAATTTAATATTTATTAAAGGAGGGATTTTTTGGCAAGAATTCAAGAATTAAATCAAAAAGAAGTTATTAATATTCATGATGGAATAAGAATAGGGTTTGTTTCGGACGTAGAGGTAGATACGAATACAGGTTATATTATAGCGATTATAGTACAGGGTAATTGTAAAGTGTTTAACTTATTTGGCAAAGACACAGAGTATATAATCCCATGGTGCGAGATTAAGACTATAGGCGAAGATATTATATTGGTAGACGTACATACAAATAATTTAGTACTCGATAAATAAAAAAATAAATAAAAAAATATATATAATAATTTTAGTAAATATTAAAAAATATGTTTATGTTGACGTTATTATTAATATTTTTTATTAGTATTTTATTTATGATTAAGTGAGCTAAATAGTTGTTTAGATTGTTTGTAGTTAAATTGTTTAAATTAAGTTTTATTGAGCTGTTGTTGCTAGCCGATAGATTGTCAGTATTAACTTCTAGCTTATCCTCTAGCTCTTTAATCTTATTTGTAATTAAATCTTTATTTTGTTTATACTCCTCAAGCGTATCGACTTCCATTATGTAAGCTTGCTTAATTTTTAGCAAGCCTTTTTTTAATTTTTTTAGTTCTTGATTTATGTTGTTGATTAAATTCGTGTCTAAGCTGTTGTTATTAGAGGTAAGATTGGGCTCTAGGACGTATGTTTTATTGGTGAAGTAGTTTAGGCTTTTAAGTTCGTCAAGTACAATACTTTCTATTTCGGATACTCTTATAGAATACCAGTTTGAGCATTTGCCAGTAGTATAACCACCGCATCTAAATCTATCTTGCCTATTGTTATAATATTTAGCATACACATATGTACTACCACAAGTCTCACATCTTATAAGACCCGTCAACCAGTGCTTATTATTTATTTTATAGTTAGTTGGGCTAATATGCTTGTGTTTGCTTGAATGAATTAGCTGTTGAACGCTATCAAATATATCTTCTTGTATTATAGGCTTATGGTTTGACTTATTTATTATTGTTTCACCATCTGAGGTAAATTTATAATAGCCTTTGTATGTTGGATTGGTGAGTACTTTATGTATAAATCTGGTGTCGATACTATTACCTTTTTTTGTTTTGACGTTTAGATTATTAAGCATTTTGGCTATAGAGTAGCAGGATATGTTATTATTTAAATACTCGTTAAATATCTTGGTTACTATTAGGGCTTCTTGTTGGTTTATTTTAAGAGGCTCACCTTTTGGCTTTGTATAACCAAAAGGGGCTTGAGACATATATTCGCCTTTTAGAGCCTTTTCTTTCATACCTCTTTTTACTACTTTAGAGAGTCTTATGGAGTACATCTCATTCATAGCACCGATTATAGCATCTGTAAGAATTTGGTTGTCATCGGATATATTTGGCTCGGTAGCGGATATTATTTTGATATTATTGTTTTTTAGAATGCTTTTGTAAATCAAAGACTGTTCAAGGTTTCTGGCGAACCTAGAGCTGTCATAGATTAAAATGTACTGGAAGTTTTTTTTGTAGCTGTCATTTATCATAGACATGAAAGCGGGTCTTTTTTGTGCATCTCTACCCGATAGTCCTTTGTCTTCATAACAGTTTATAATATTAAAATTATTGTTTTCGGCATACTCAAATAAAAGTCTTTTTTGACTTTGTATAGAATACTCTTGCTTGTCGGTTGACATACGGCAATATAAAACAGCATTTTTGATAAAAATCACCTCTCTTAATATTTAGGAGTTATATAATAATTAAAATTAAATATATATTAATATATAATAAAAGGTTATGGGTTTTATGCAAAGAAATAATAAAATTAAAAATATTTGTAAAGAAGTCTTTTTTATCGACGAGAAAAGTGGTATAATATACTCGAAGGAAGAATTGGATAAGGGATTACGAAATGGATTGATTGACGTGGGTAAGTCAGAAGAAGTAGTTGTTAAAGAGTACGCTAGATATGTAGATTGTAAAATTAAGAAATAAAAATTAAAACTAAGAAATAAGGTGATAGATATAATTAGTGAGGCGTCTGAAATAAAACGAATAATAAAGATTGCAAATAAATACGATTGCATAGATAAAATAACATTATTTGGTTAAAGGGTTAAGGCGATAATAGAAATACAAGTGATTTTGATAGCGCTATTTATTGTAAAACTTTTGTAATAATATATTATGGGAATTAGAAGATATAGAAACATTGTTAAATATGTTAGAGGAGATAAATAATAAAATAAAAAATTTAAAAAATATTATAAAGGAGATTATTATAAAAATATGTTAGAAGATATGTTAGAGAATATGTTAAGTAATGGTATAAACGACTGGGAAGATATTTTAGGAGAAGAATTTGAGAAAGATTATTTTATAGAGATAATGGATACTTTAGAGGAAGAATATTCAACAAGGATTATTTATCCACATATTGAGGAAATATTTAACGCTTTAGCGTTTACGAGTTTTAAAAATACTAAAGTAGTGATACTGGGTCAAGATCCTTATCATGGTAGAGGACAAGCGCATGGGCTTAGCTTCTCGGTTAATCCAGATGTAAAAAAAATACCACCATCGCTTAAAAATATATATAAAGAGCTAAATGCGGATTTAGGAGTTTTAATTCCTAATAACGGTTATCTAGCAGATTGGGCTAAGCAAGGGGTTTTATTATTAAATACTACCCTTACTGTCCAAGAGGCTAACCCAAACTCACATGAAAAAATAGGGTGGTCAATATTTACAGATGAGATTATAAAGCTTTTAAATAAAAAAGATGAAGCAGTTGTATTTATATTATGGGGTAAGAACGCTATAAGTAAAACTAAGTTTATTGACAATCCGAAGCATTTAGTACTACAATCTGTACACCCAAGTCCATTATCGGCGAATAGAGGTTTTTTTGGTAGTAACCCTTTTTCTAAAACTAACGATTTTTTAAAGCAAAATGGGTTAAAAGAGATAGACTGGCAAATTTTAAATACTGATGATTTAGATAATATATAATATATATATATTAAATACGTTATAAAATATAAAATAAATATATATATTTGTTGATTTTATAAAAAAATGTGATATAATAATATATATGTATATATTATTAATATACCAAAATTTATATAGAATAGGGGAAATTTATGAAACAGGAAACGTTAAAAGACAAAGCTTATCACTATATTAAGAGCAGAATACTAAGCTGTGAATATTTACCAGGTACGTTTTTAGATGAAAAAAAGCTAATAGAAGAAATCAAATCGAGTAGGACTCCTATAAGGGAGGCTTTAAACAAAATAGAGCAAGAAAATTTAATAAAAATTATACCAAAAAAAGGTGTAATGATAACAGAGTTATCACTCAAGAACATATTAGATATTTATCAGCTTAGAGAAATAATAGAGCCAGCTGCTATACTAAAATATGGTAATCTTTATCCAAAAGAAATTTTAGAGCATTTTAGAGATATTTTTGCAAGCAATATATCTAATACTCCTGAATTTTATAATGCAGATGACGATTTTCATTATTTTATTATCGAACCCTTTAAAAATGCTTATATTAATAACATAATGGAAGAAATCAGAACACAAAGCAAAAGACTTAGAATAGTAACAGGTAGAATACGAGAGTATGATTTAACTTCTAAAGAGCATCTTAGAATAATAGATTATATTTTAGAAGAACAGTATGAACAAGCTTCGGTTAAAATGAAAGAGCATATTGCATTAGCTCGTAATAACGCTATAGAGTACTATGCTAATAAATAATAATAATAATATTAAATAATTATTGGAATTTATTACATGATATTTATATAGCTAAAATATGTATATTTTTAATACCTTTGGAGATTATCTATAAGTATAAAGTTATAGTTATTTATTACTTATTTACGTATAGGAAGTTTTTTGGAGGTATTTTTTTAATGGCAAGTTATAAAGTGGAAATATGTGGTATTAATACAAATAAACTACCTCTACTTAAAAATGATGAGAAAGAGGCTCTTTTTAAAAAAGTTCAAGAGGGTGACCTTGAAGCAAAAGAGGAATATATATATTGCAATCTTAGATTGGTGCTTAGTGTGATAAAAAAGTTTGCTAATAGAGGAGAGAATATAGATGATATTTTTCAAGTAGGGGTTATAGGACTTATAAAGGCTATTAATAACTTTGATACTAGTCATGGAGTAAAGCTTAGTACGTACGCAGTGCCTATGATTATAGGAGAGATAAGAAGATACTTGAGGGATTATAATAGTATAAGAGTGAGTAGGTCTTTGAGAGATACGGCGTATAAGGCAATGCAGGCGAAAGAGTTTTTAATTAACGAGTATGCGAAAGAGCCATCGCTAGACGAGATAGCAAAGATAGTGGGCTTACCGAAAGAAGATATTATAATAGCGCTTGACGCTATACAAGAGCCGATATCACTATTTGAGCCAGTTTATAACGATGGGGCAGACGCTATTTTTATTATGGATCAAGTAAAAGATGATAAAAACACAGATGCAACATGGATAGAGAATATAAGCTTAAACGATGCGATGGAGAAACTAAATGAGAGAGAGAAGTATATAATAAACTTACGGTTTTTTGAAGGTAAGACTCAGATGGAAGTAGCTAAAGAGATATGCATAAGCCAAGCGCAAGTAAGTCGACTAGAGAAAAGCGCACTAAAGAATATGAGAAAATATATGTAAAAAAATAAAAAAAATAAAAAAAATAAAAAAAATAAAAAAAAAATTCTCTGTTTATATTTTGTTTTATATTTAGGGCAAAATTTAGCAGAGAATTAATTTTTATGTTGACTTTAATAAAAAAAAGAATTATACTATTCTAGTTAAAATAATTTGAAATCTAAAAATCTAAAAATATAAAAATCTAAAAATCTAAAGGAGAAATTTTTATGCCTGAAATATGGTTTCCTAATTTGGGAATTCAAATAAATAAATTAAATACTATAGCCTTTAGTATTTTTAATCTTGAAATATATTGGTATGGACTTATTATAACGTTTGGGTTATGCGTTGGACTTCTTATTGCTCAAAAAGAAGCAATTAGGACTAATCAAGACCCAGATTTTTATTTAGACTCTTTAATATATGGGCTTATTTTTAGTTTGATAACTGCTAGGCTCTACTACGTTGCTTTTTCTTGGGATTATTTTAAAGATAACTTAGATAAAATCTTTGCTATAAGAGATGGAGGTATAGCCATTTACGGAGCTATAATCGGTGGTTTTTTGTTCATGAAAGTTTATACTAGTAAAAAAGATAAGAATTTTTTACAAGTTACAGATACTTGGGCGATGGGGCTTATACTCGGACAATCAATTGGACGATGGGGTAATTTTGTAAATCGTGAGGCATATGGCACTTATACAGACTCGTTTTTTGCAATGCGTTATATAAAATCACAGGCTAAAGGAGTACCAGAGAGCGTTGCGGATAAGAGTATAATTTTGGAGGGGATAGAGTATATTCAGGTGCACCCAACATTTTTATATGAGTCTGTATGGAACTTGTTAATATTTTCAATCATATTTATATATAGAAAAAATAAAAAATTTCATGGCGAATTGACATGTATTTATTTTATAGGCTATGGGATAGGTAGATATTTTATAGAGGGCTTAAGGACAGACGCACTACTAATAGGTAACACAGGTATAGCTATATCACAATTAGTGTCTATAATATTTATTATACTATTTGGGATATCAATGATATATAAACGTAGAATTAATTCAGAAAGGATAACTAAAATCTAAATGATAGATATTTTAATAGAAGTAGCTCGACAAAAGCTAAATTCTCAAATAAAGAATAATGATACATATGAGAGTATTTTAAAGACTAGTCAAAAGCTTGATAAATTTTTGAATTATAAATTAAAACTTGAGTTGAGTATGTCTAAACTAAAAAAAGCTTAATATAATTTATTATTAAGCTTTTTTAGTTATTTTTATCTTTTTGATTTACTAGAACTACTACTAGATTTACTACTACTAGAGCTAGAGCTAGACCCACTACTACTACTAGAACTAGAGCTTGAATTATTATTAAAATTAGAAAGAGAATTAGAGTTAGAAGTGCTAGGCGAACTTGTTATGGTGGAGCTAGATGGTAAATCACCAAAGCTAGAATTACTACTACCACTACTAGACCCACTACTACTAGAGCTTGAACTCGTTCCACTGCTAGAGGTAGAATTACCAGAGCTAGCGGGTAAATCACCAAAGCTAGAATTACTACTACCACTACTAGACCCACTATTACTAGAGCTTGAACTCGTTCCACTGCTAGAGGAGCTGGAGCTTGAATTATTATTAAAATTAGAGAGCGAATCACTGTTGGAAGTGCTAGGGGTGTTGGTTATAGTAGAGCCAGAAGGTAGATCACCAAAATCTGTGCTGGAAGACGGCGTATTGGTGTTAGTATTATTTGTGTTATTATTGGTATTGGTACTAGGGCTAGAGCTCTCTGGAGTATAACTCCCTGAACTTGAACCCCCTGAACCAAAGTTCATAAACGAATTTATAAAATTAAGATTTCTCATAATGCCCATCGCAGACGAACTGCTCGTAGACGAAAATACGCTAAGCGTCCCACCTATAACTGTTATAAAAAATAATATTACTAGTGAGTTTCTTAAAAATATTCTTTTTTTGTTATCCATATATTTTTACCTGATAATCATAAAGCTTACAGCCATAACTTACTTCTTTGCCCCTACCATACTCATAAATAGTAAATAAGTCGTTACCTGTATCATTAACATAGTGATAAAAAGTTACTTTGTCATTGCAAGAAATTCCTACTTGTCCGTCAGCAAAAATAACTAAAGCATCACCTCTTACTTTTCCATAGTAAGTTAAATCATTATAGTTTATAGATTGGGCTGGCACTATATTAGGCGCATGGAATTCCCTATGTATAGATAAATCTATTACATCATTATCTATTACCCTAAGCCAAACGTTATCACTACCACTAGTCAACTTATACTCATACCAATTCCAGTTACCAGCATCATATTTTATAAGCCCCTCTACTTCATACATCTTATCATCTATAAGTAAGCTGTTACCACGACTTATCGTAAAAAAAGAATTTACTTGATTATTATTTTGCTCCTCTACTTTTAGAGCATCTCTAGACCTTGCAATATTTTTAATTCTTTTAAATATACCCATAATAACCGCCTTTCTTGAAAATTAATAAAATACTAGCTGTTTAATAAATCATTTAACTCGTCATCATAATTTTTAGAGCTAAACTTGTTTTGCTCGAGCTCTCTAAGCTTAGCCTCTACAGGATCAGCCATAGAGTTGTTTAAGTCCGCTGAAGCTTGTGCTTTATTTTCCATTGCTTCTATTTTTTGAGCCATTCTGTTAAAATCATTCATAGCATCTGAATTATTTAAATCACCGATTGACTTGTTTATTTTTTCGGCAGCTTTAGCTGAATTTGCTCTGGCTATTAGATCTGCTTTTTTTCTTTTAGCATCATCAATTGCATCTTGGAATTGCTTTAGAGTAGCCACATGCTTGTCTGCAACTGTTTGCTGATTATCTAGTTGAACTTTTATTTGTTGTGCTTCTTCGTTTAGTTGGTCTCTTTTCATAAGTACTTGCTTAGCGAGCTCCGTTTCACCTGCTTTAGCAAGCGTTCTAGCCTTTTCTTGGCAATCATCTATTTCTCTTAATTTATTATCATATCTTTTTTTAATAGCATTTACGTCTGCAAGTACAACTGTTACAGCTTTACTAGCTTTTTCATATTCTTGTTCTAAGTCAAGAATATTTTGAGTAATTAATTTAACAGGGTCTTCTATTTTGTCCATTAAATCATTTGCTTCTGCTTTTATCATGTTAATTGCTTTTTTAAATATGCCCATATTTTTCTCCTAATTATAATATATATATTATATATCATCATATTATATTTTATTTTATTATTTTATTTATATAACTATATTATACTCTAAAATTTTAAAAAGTCAATTTACCAATTGTAAAGAATTAATAAAATTAATT
>JAWXUY010000033.1:0-11960 GCA_044425885.1 bacterium
ATAAAATTAAAGGGATGTATATTATAAATTAATTAAATATCACCTATCTAAATTTATTAAGTTCACTATCGGCTTTTTGAATCCATATTGGCGCAGTCATATTATCATCTATTGGGTTATACTGGCCTGAACTAGCTAATGAAATACCATTATTATCAAATAAATATATATTAAAGCCTACATCTTCGATTGAACCACCAATAATTACTATTTGTTTATAGCCATTTTCATCAGTGTACTCATATTTGTAATAATCATCTTCAGATATTTGATTAGTTATATCAATATTTTCTTCATTAAGAACAAAGAATACTTTATCTTCTCTTATTTCAAATGGCTCATTTTCATACCCCATCTCTATAGAGGTGAAATTTTTACCTCGTTCATAATTTACACCAGTAAGTAGTTTAATTGCTTGAGTTCCGAATGTAAAGCCTACTAACCCAAGAGATAAAATAGTAGCTATTAGCAATACACGATATTTTTTTTGTTTTATCATAATTAAGTTCTCCATTTCATTTTTATTTTTATTTTCATTTTCATATAATTTAGCAGTTAGCAATGCTTTAATTTCAACATCACGCTCATCAGATAACTTTATTTCATCAAATATTTGTTTAATTTTAGAGTTCATCATAATAAAGACCTCCTAATTCTTTTTTTAGTATTTTTCTTGCACGATGAATACGCATAGATACAGCCGAAGGGCTTATATTTAAGAACTTAGCTATTTCACTAAATGTATAACCATCATAATAATGTAGATATACTGCAATACGATATTTAGTTGATAAACCTATGACGGCATTTAATATTATTTGTTGCTCATCATTTTCAAAATCTTCAGACTCAGAAGATATATCAAAATTAAGCTCTGTTTTATTTTTTCGCCAAAACGAACGTAGTATGTCCTTGCAATGATTTATAGTTATTTGAGTAATTAGAGCCTGCTCTTTGCCATGGATAATATTAGCCCTATTGTCAATTAACTTTAAAAATACTACTTGGACAACATCTTCGGCATCTTGAGTATTTTTCAAATAACTTAGAGCTAATCTATATACTTTATTTTTGTATGTATCATATAGTTTAATAATTTCATGACTGTCATTCATGTTTTTCTCCTTTCTTTTTGAGTACTCATATATTAAACGGATAAGCTTTTAAAATTAGCACATAATTTTTCAAATAAAAATAACAAACTATATTTCAAGCTTGGCAAAATGGGTGTGAGGGAGAGAGGGAGGAGAGAGAGAGGGGATATATAAATAATATTAGAATTTTTTAAAAATAAAAAAAACTCCTATCATATATATTTTAGGAGTTTTATTTTATTTTATTTTTTATATTGCTTGTCCGAAAACGCTACTTTTAATAATATCGGAGATAATACAGTCGTAGCTATAACCATTATTACTATCGGAGCAAAAAAATCTGGATTTATTAGACCTAGTGGCGTTCCTTGAGTTGTCATGATTAGTGCAACTTCCCCACGTGATACCATACCAGTCCCTATCTGAAAAGACTCTCTTGGCGTATACTTGCATATTTTACCTGCTATCATACAACCTATTATTTTAGTTAATATAGCTACTACTATTAACGTAATCGTAAAAGATATTATAGTAGGAGTCATCTCTGGTAGAGTTACTTTTAAACCGATACTTGCAAAGAAAACTGGAGATAATAACATATAAGAAAGAGTAGAGAACCTAGCCTCTATGTAATGCGTATGACCAGTATTAGTAACTAAAAGACCTGCTATAAAAGCTCCAGTTATGCTCGCTACCCCAAATATGTGTTCTGCTACGTATGAGTATATTAAGCATATTATAAAAGATACTATTACAAATCTTTGTAAATCTTCTTCATATTTAGAAACCCAGTCCACGAATAACTGACGTGTTACAAGACCGAGTAACCCTGATAATATAAAAAAGCATATTATTTTAAGAAGTACTACAGATACACTAATATCTGACCCTGCCAAACTAGTAACAATAGTGAGTCCCATTATACCTAATATATCATCTATTAGAGCAGCTCCAAGTATTGCATTACCTGAATTAGTAGATAACTTGCCAAGCTCTTTTAACGTCTCAACTGTTATACTAACAGAAGTGGCTGTTAATATAATACCTATAAATAAATTTTGTAAAAATAACTCCTCTGTAGTAGGTGAATTAAAGGCACAAGCTACAGCAAAACCACCTATAAGCGGTACTAAAGCCCCTAAAAATGCTATAATAAAAGAATGCTTACCAGACTCTTTCAGCTTGGAAACGTCTGTTTCTAGACCAGCTGCGAACATTAGAATAATAACCCCAAGCTCTGAAATATTTTCTAAAAACGTGGTTTCCTCTACATAGCCAAGACAAGCAGGACCTAAAACTAAACCAGCTATTAATGCCCCGACAACCTGAGGCATATGAATACTTTTAGTAACAAGACCTAGAAACTTAGTAGCAGATAAGATAAGAATAAGGTCTATTAAAAAACTCTCTGAGTGCATAATAAAAATCCTCCTGATAATTAATTTTTATAATAATTTTGTAATAAAAAAACTGCCTTCATCTAGAATATTACTCCTTTGTTATAAAATTATCAATAGCAATTTTAGATAAAAAAGCGTATGAAAAAATAATAAATATAGTAAATTTTATGTGAATTTTAATATTGCACTAATTATTTTTAAATTTAAGTAAATTTTTGTAATTTATAAAAAAAAAATAAAAAATAATAAAAAAACCGTGAATTTTACTAATTTTACGAGTAAATTCAAGGTCTTTTTCATACAATATTTTGTTAAATATATTTTAATACTATTTTTTACATCTTTTCAGGTGCGTTTACGCCTAAAAGACTTAATGCGTTAAATATAATATTCTTGGTTGCAAATACTATTCCTAAACGTGCTACCTTTAAATCTTGCTCACTATTTTTTATGTTGTTTTCGTCATAGAATTTATTAAAAGCTTGGCATATATCTATTAGATGTCTAGTAATAATAAAAGGCTCATACTTGTTGCTAGCATCTACTATTTTCTCTGGATACTGCCCTAATAACTTTATAAGCTCAAAAGAGTAGTTATCTGATATTAGACTATAACAAATATCATCTAGTAAATCTTTGCTAAAATTTTCTTTTTCTAGTATACTGCAAGCTCTTGCATGCGTATACTGAACGTATGGACCAGTTTCGCCTTGAAAATTAAGCATTCTGTCAAGGTCAAATACTACGTTTTTAACTCTTGAATTAAATAAATCGTTAAATACTATCGCCCCTATACCTACGTCTTTTGCTACTTGGTCTTTATTAACTAAATTAGGATTTTTTTCTTCTATTATGTTTTTAGTCTTGTCTATTGCACTATTTAAAATATCTTCCATTAGTACAACTCTACCTTTTCTTGTAGCGATTTTGCCTTCTGGTAGACTTACTAGTCCAAATGGCACATGAACTAAATCTTTTGCCCACTCGTAACCCATTAAATCTATAACTTTAAACCATTGAGCGAAGTGTAAATTTTGGTCTAAAGCCGTTACATATAAAGACTTCTCAAAATTATAAGTCTCTTTTCTGTAGATAGCCGCTGATATATCACGTGTAGGATATAGCGTACCGCCGTCACGTCTTAGTATTAAACAAGGAGGCATATTAAACTCATCTAAATCTACTATTTTAGCACCTTCGCTCTCTACCAATAAACCTTTAGCTTTTATATCTTCTACCACAGGCATCATCTTGTCATTATAAAAACTTTCTCCTTTGTAAGAGTCAAAAGTTATGCCGAGCATATTATAAACTCTTTCAAACTCTTTCATGCTTATACTACAGAACCATTTCCAAAGCTCAAGCGCTTCTTCATCTCCATTTTGCATTTTAACAAGCCATTCACGTGCTTCATCTTCAAGACCACTCTCTGGATTATTTTCGGCTTCCTCGTGAAACTTGACATATATTTTAGTAAGTTCTTCTATCTCAAATTCTTCTACAAGCTCTTTACTACTCCAGTTTTTATAAGCTACTATTAGCTTACCGAATTGAGTTCCCCAGTCACCTAAGTAATTAATCCCTACTACTTTATAGCCGAGCTTTTCATGTATTTTATATAAAGAGTTACCTATTACAGTAGAACGAAGATGACCTATGTGAAAAGGCTTGGCAATATTAGGAGAAGAATAATCTATACAAATAGACTTTCCAGCACCGATAGAGCTATCTCCAAAGCTATGCTCTTTGTCCAACACATCTTTTAGGACTGCTTCTACATAGCACTCCTTATTAATATATACATTAACATAAGCATTTACAACTTGGATACTATCAATAAACTCGATAGAATTTATTTTTTTAATAATCTTAGCCTCTAAATCTTGAGCGATTAAGTTAGGGGCTTTTTTTAGGGCTTTAGCGAGTTTAAAGCAAGGGAAAGCGAAGTCACCCATATTGTGGGAAGGTATTTCGATCATGTTAAGTATTTCGTCATGGTTAAACTCGTCAAGTTGAATGATAGAGCATATTTCTTTGGCTAATTGTTTTTTAAAATTCATATTTTTTCCTCCAATTATTTATATTATTATATTATTTATATTATTATTTTATTATATTATTATTTTATTATTTTATCTAAAGTATTCCTATTGTATTAAATTCTAATTCTAATTCTAATTTTAATTAGTAAATAGCTTTATAGCATGCTTAATATTTATTACATTAATAGGTAATAGAGTACCCTTTTCACCGTCTAAATCTGAAAATATCTCATCGCTAGATAAATTCTCTATTGTTATATTATTGTCTTTAAAAAATAGTATTTGACTATCATCTAGATACTCACCTCTTAAAAACTTGATTAAGAATTTAGGTAAAGTAGTAAGCCCTACTACGCTTTTAAATCCTACAAAATCGAAGTAACCATCGCTTATAGATGCCTCAGGCGATATCATCTCTATTCCAGCAGTACCAGAGCTATTTAATATTAAAAATAAATCAAAATCATCTATTATAGTTTCTTTTGAGTTTGTTATCTTATAACGTGTAGGAGTGTGGTTGTGCATTTTCTCGATACCCTTTAGATAATAAGCGAATTTGCCAAAGGTCTCTTTAAAGTTTTTGTCCATTGTTTCGCTTACGTTCGCAAATATGCCTCCAGCACAGACGTTTATAAAATATTTTTCGTTACAAAGCCCTACATCCACAGGCGTTATATTTTCATTTGTTATAATATTACAAGCTTCTTTTATATCTTTAGGGATTTTCAAGAAAGAAGCAAAATCGTTAGCAGTGCCAGAAGGGATTATACCTAAAGGGATATGAGCGAGGTTGTTTTTCATTATGGCATTTATCAAAATGTTTATAGAACCATCACCGCCAGAGATTACTATTGCATCATAAAAATTAGGCATAGCTAAGCCTATATAACTTACATGATTTTCTATATCACCTTTTTTAGAGCTTCTAAATAAATGTACTTCATAATCTGCTTTTTGGAATATTTCTATACAAATATCAAGATTAGACTTAAAAGAAGTATCACCAGATTGGGGATTATAAATAAGTTTTAACTTTTTCACTAAATAAAAATCCTTTCTTTCTAAATTAATTTTAAATTTAATTATTTTGGTTTATTTTATTATAATATCATAACTTCTGGAAAATTTCAAACAATAAAAAATATTTAAAAATATTTAAAAATAATTAAAAAAATAATTGGAGAGTAGTATAAAATATATAATATAATATATTTTATTTAGATTAGAGTTAATATATGCTAATAATAAAAAAATAATATATAATCATATGTAATTATATATTATTTTTTTGTTGTCAATTTTAAATAAAAGAGTGCTAGAACTAAGAGAACTAAATTAAGTAGTGAACTCGGCTACACCATTGGCTATACCAAGAGCACAATTTTGCCTAAAGCTGTTGGTAGCGAGTAAGCTTTCTTCATAAGGGTTTGAGAGGAAAGCCACTTCTACGAGTATAGCAGACATTCTGGTAAGCCTTAGTACGGCAAAATCAGCTGTAAAAATACCAATATCACGTAGTTGTATTTGCTCAACGAGGGCATTATTCACTACTAGGGCAAATCTTTCTGTTATAGCTCTTTTATTATAATAGAAAGTAGAAGTGCCACCTAAGGCAGTATTTGGATTTGCATTGCAATGGACACTTATAAAATAGTCAGCGCCCCAGTTGTTAGCTTTTATGGCACGGTCTTCAAGACTTAAATAAACATCTGTTGTTCTTGAGTACGCTACTTGATAGCCCCAAGACTCTAATATCCTACCAAGCTTTAAAACTATATCTAGGTTAGTAGGGGCTTCTTCTAATCCGTTTGCCCCTATAGCTCCTGGATTAAATCCGCCATGACCTGCATCTAAAAAAATTTTTGTCATTAAAAAATCCTCCTATTAATACTTACTAATAATTAGCTTAGCTTAGTTTAATATAATATTATAATATAATATAATTAATTTAAATTAAAACTATCTTTACTTAAATATGTATTCGGCACTTCTCCATTAAATACCAAGTTTACCAACATTAATTTCCTACTTATCCCGACGCTTTCTTTGTAGAGTGGGTTTACTATTGCTAGATTTGTTTCTATAGTTAAATATATCTCTAGATTTATTTGGTTTATGCCGACTGCTTTAAAACTTGTTTCATAGTCGACTAGAGAGTCTCCAATAGTTGATATGCCTACTTTTAAGTTTGGACCTAAATTAGAAAAAGTGTTCAGACCGAGTATAGAGCCGACTGCTATTTCTATTTTGGTATCTGAAATAGTTTGGAGCTTAGCTGAGATGCTGTTGGAAATATTTGTACATAAGTTGTTTATTAGCATAGTATTTACATCTATATAATTATTACCCCCACCACTATTATTACTCAAAATAAAGTCACTGCTTGAGATATTCATGCTAGCAATAGTATGTTGGACACTATTATTAATCTCTTGGTTAATTATATTAACGGCATACTTTTCACTTATTTGTATTGCTGTAGGGATAATATACTTTTCAAATTGAATTAAAAAAATAAAGAGAGACCATAATAATATGTTTAAAATAACAAAAAATATTAAGATTAACTTTATTTTTTTTATTTTTTTTTGGTTTTTAAAAAACTTAAACACCACCTTTTGCAAATATTTAATATATAATATACTAAAATTTATTTAAAAATTTACTTTATTAATTTTTAAATGTTTGGTATAATATATGATTGAAAGGAATTAAATATATGAATAAAAACAATAAAAACTTGAAAAGTCCTAGTAATTCAAAAAACTCTAACCAGATTGTTAGTGCGAGTTCAAGCAATGTTAAAGGCGGTAGTAGCGGAGGTAGTAACGTTAAAAAGCCTAGTCAAGGTAATAATAACTCTGCCAACCAACCATCTAATAGTAAAAATAACAAAGGCGATAAAAAGCCAAAACTATCAAAAGAAGAAAAGAAACAAAAGAAGCTAGAAAAAAAACAAAAGCGTCAACAAGGATGCCTTATATTTTTTATAGTGACTCTGTTTGCTTTGACTGCTTTTATGTTCTTGGGCGCTGGAGTTCTTTTCCGTATTCTGGACGAAACTCCAGAGCTTAATCTAATTTCTGTTGAGCCAAATATATATACTTCTATCGTTTACGATAAAGATGGCATAGAAATAGATAGATTTCATGGTGAAGAAAATAGAGAGTACATGACTCTTGATAACATATCTCCTTATTTTGCAAACGCAATGGTAGCTGTAGAGGATCAACGCTTCTACGAACATGATGGAATAGACTTACGAGGTATAGCTCGAGCTACTATGACGACTGTCCAAAATAAAATAACAGGAGCGACTGGAGTTCAAGGGGCTAGTACTATTACTCAGCAATTAATAAAAAATAACGTAACTAAAGTAAATCGTAATACGTTTACGACTAAAGTACAAGAGCAATATCTAGCTCTAATGTACGAAAAACGATTGGTAAACCAATTTGGAAGTAAAAATTATGCTAAAGATTATATTTTAGAATTATACTTAAATACTATCGGACTTGGTCATGGCTATAATGGGGTAGAGGCAGCAGCATTAGGATACTTTAATAAAGAAGCTATAGATTTAACTCTTGCAGAGAGTGCTTGTATCGCATCTATTACTAATAATCCATCTCTTTACTCTCCAAGAACACAGCCAGAGAATAATAAATCAAGGGTCGAGAAAATATTAAATCATATGCTAGAACAAGGCATGATTTCAAGATACGAATACCAAGAAGCTCTTGCCGAAACCGAAGACCTTTATTCTAGAGTCTCAAACGGCTATTCTGAAAATAAAATAGAGGGTAATATAATTCATGGCTATTTTGAAGACGCTGTTTTTGAACAAGTTTCTAAAGATTTACAAGAGCAACATAATTTAAGTAGTGCTCAAGCTAATAACTTAATTTATAACGCTGGTCTTCAAATTCATACTACTAAAGATACTGCTATGCAGAAAAAAGTAGAGGAAAGCTATAGTAATCCAGAGCTTTTTCCAGATGTTGTTTACGCCTACGATGTAACTTACACTGTCTCAACTCTTGATTCTACTACTGGTACTCAACAACATAAAGAATATAAACAATTTGTTAGAAGTATAGAGGCTGGCGAAGAATTTGTAGAGAATAAGCGTGCTGAAATAGAAGCTGATTTATCTTCTACTCAGTCGATAGTAGCAGATGCTGTTAGTTATTCTATTCAGCCTCAATCTTCGATGGTTATTATAGACTATAATACTGGTTATGTTCCTGCTATAGCTGGTGGACGTGGGGAAAAAGTAGTTAATAGAGGCTTTAATCGTGCTACGGATTCTATGCGCCAACCTGGTTCTGTATTTAAAGTTTTAGCGGCTTACGCTCCAGCAGTAGATATGTCTATCATTATGCCAGGGAGTATAATAGTAGATGAGCCTTTTGAGGTTGCAGAGTATAGTCCTAGCAACTGGTATGGCGAAAACTATAGAGGACCTTCTACTGCTAGAGAAGGTATAGAGCAATCTATGAATATTTTAGCAGTAAAAGTAATGGATATGGTTGGAGTAGATACTGCTTACAAATATTTATTAAACTTTGGTTTTACTACTTTACAAAATGATAACCATTTATCAACTGCTCTTGGTGGTATTACTTATGGAGTTACTCAATTAGAAGTAACTGCCGCTTATGGAGCTATCGCAAACGGAGGTATGTACTACGAGCCTACTTTCTATACTAAAGTTTATGACCATGATGGAAATATATTACTAGATAACACTGAAAGAGAGCCAGTGCAAATACTTAAAGAGAGTACTGCTTTTATGCTTACAGATATGATGGAAGGTGTTTTAACTAGAGGGACTGGAACAGCTGCTAAGCTTTCTAGTATGCCAGTGGCTGGTAAAACTGGTACTACTCAAGAAACTAAAGACTTAACTTTCGTTGGGTATACTCCTTATTATGTAGCTGGTATTTGGCTTGGTTATGATAGATATGATACTATAGTTCCTAATATGATGGCAACTATAGAAGGCAGTCGTGTTATCGCAAATGACACTTTCCATCTTAAACTCTGGAAAGACATAATGGAAAAAGTACATGAGGATTTACCTGTTTTAAGTTTCTCTCCTCAGCCTTCAGATGTTATAAGCATGACTGTCTGTGGTTATTCAGGAGATTTAGTAAGTACTCATTGTTCAGACAAAGTGACGGATTATTTCTTACGTGGCACAGAGCCTACAAAATATTGTGATTCTCATGTGATGTTAAATATATGTAGTTCAACTAACTTATTAGCTAACCAATATTGTGGTCAGTTTATAGTTCAAAGAGCTTCTTCTTCTACTTCGCCAACTGATTTTTGTGCTCGCCATACTATTTCAAATCCGGGCACTATACAAACTACTAGTGCTCCTACTACTACAACTACTAATACCAATATCACTATCACTACTAGACAAGAAGAAAATTATATAATTACTCAAGAAGCAACCACTGTTGCAACTACTCAACAAGTAAATAACAATATTTTCGATTTCGATTTTGATGAGATTATTAATCCCCCTACTACAACTACAAATAGTCTTGGTTTTGATATAGGTGATATAATCGGAACAACTGTTAATAATTATATAGAGCCTACAATTCAAACCACAACGTTTTCTATGACAACAACTCAAGCTCCTATACAACAAACTACTACTGTGCCGATGCCTTCTAATATCGTTACAGAGGCTATGACTCAAGCTCCTATTATTACAGAAGCTCCTACACAAACAACAACTCAAGCTCCTTTAATACAAGATAATTTAATAGCTCCGCCAGCAGAGTCTAACGAGCCTGTATTTACATTGCCTTAGGGGAATTAGCTTAGTAAAAATAAAAGTAAGTTTAAAATAATATTATTAGAGTAAGAGAAGTAAGGCTGAAAATTATTAATAATAAATAATAAAAAAATACGCTATTATAAAATTAATAGTGTATTTTTTTATTATTTATTTTTAATATTTTTTAATATTTTTTATATATTCTTCCTTAAACTCTTTAAGCTCTACTATATTTTCTATTTGGTTTATTATGCAAATGGGCGTGAAGTTCCTTTTTCTTTGGAAAAAATTCTCGCAGTTATCTATATATCTATCTGGAAACTTGATTAAGGCGTATAGTATAGGTAGGTTCTTCTTATCTATATAATTTATTTTATTATATACTCTTATTATATCTTCCATGCTTATGCAATTACTACTCTGTTTTCTTATATATCTATTTATAAAGCTTGCTAAGTCATATATATAGTGCCTTGTCCCTATATCTTCAAAGTTAGTTAAAAATATATTATGGTTATTTACTAGTATGTTATCTTCTTTTAGCTTGTTATGACATATCATATTATTTTTACTTGCTTTAATGTCAAGACTATTTATGTTATACTTATTAATTATTTCTATTGCCTCAACGGCATTTTTATAAAAGTACTCGTAGTTCTTGATAAACAAAACTTCAAAGTCTACAAGGCTTTTTTGTTTAGAGACCTTTTTTTTCATTTGTTTGAGAATAGATAATTTTTTCTCAAACGCTTCGCAGACGTTAATACTAGTATTGACGCTTGTATTATTATTATTTATGTTATAACCCTGAGCTAATTTATGAAAATTAGCTATGTTTTTTATACCAGCAGTGACGTTATCTTGGTTACTTAAATCCAACTCTTTGTAGTCTAGATAATCGGTTAAGACATAAGGGGTATTGTCACTTAAGACATAGGGAAGTCCATTTTCTGCTAGATAATAACTATCTATTTTATTAAAGTCTTTTTGAATTAAGTGCTTTTTTATATTATTTACGAATATTATATTTTCTAAAGGACAGTTTAAAGGCTTTAATAATTTCAAGCCATTGTCAGTATTGCATATGTACATATATTTTAATTTCCTAACGTATCTAAGTTTAAATCCAAACTGTTTAACTAAAATAGATATAAAATCATTTATATTAATCATCTCCTTTTAAAAAATCTTGTACATTCTATGTTATTCTAAAATTAAAATTTTTATTCTAGTTTGTTATAATATATTAAATAATTTTAAAAAAACATATTGACAATTTTAAATGTATGATATATAACATTCATATTGAAAGATTTGGATATTAAATAACGAGGTGATTTTTATAAACGAAGTAAAAACAAAACAAGAATTGGATTATGTTTTTATATAGGAAGTGTTTTCAAGGCAATGTGGGACGCAAAGAGAGTATTTATACTAAAAAATTATTTATATTAGTCATCTCTTTTTAAAAAACATATTGGCAATTTTAAATGTATGATATATAACATTCATATTGAAAGATTTGGATATTAAATAACGAGGTGATTTTTATAAACGAAGTAAAAACAAAACAAGAATTGGATTATGTTTTTATATAGGAAGTGTTTTCAAGGTAATGTGGGAC
>JAWXUY010000285.1:0-2191 GCA_044425885.1 bacterium
AGCTTTAATAGGTATAGAAGGATTTTCTATAATAGTAGAGATTGATATTAGTCAAGGAATGCCTAGTTTTGATATAGTAGGTCTTCCAGACTCAGCAGTTAAAGAGGCTAAAGACCGTGTAAAGACTGCTATTAAAAATTCAAATATAGCTATACCAGTTAAAAAAATTACAGTTAATCTTGCTCCAGCAGATATAAGAAAAGAGGGTGCTTATTTTGACTTACCTATAGCTATAGGTATACTTTCATGTATAAATACAATACAGCCACAAAGCTTTGAAGATACGCTTATTATAGGTGAATTATCACTAGATGGCTCAGTAAGGGCAGTAAATGGTATTTTGTCTATAGTGCATACAGCTAAATCAAAAGGTATAAAAAAATTTATTTTGCCATATGATAATATAAAAGAGGCAGGACTTATTTCAGATATAGAGATTATCGGGGTAAAAACTCTAACAGAAACTATATATCACTTAGGTGGAACAAATAAGATAGAGCCACTAAGAGTAGATGCACAGAAGTTATTTCAAGAATGTATAGAAGAAAATACGAATAATAGCTTGAGCTTATTAAATTACGCAGACGTAAAAGGGCAAGAAAATGTAAAACGTGCGCTGGAAATAGCTGCTTCTGGAATGCATAATATAATAATGGTCGGTCCACCTGGCTCTGGTAAAACGATGATGGCAAAAAGAATATCTAGTATATTACCCGACTTATCTTTTGAAGAAAGTATTGAAATTACTAAAATACATAGTGTCTCGGGTATACTACCTAATAGGAATTCTTTAATACATACTAGACCTTTTAGATCGCCACATCATACGATATCTCATCATGCAATGGTTGGAGGAGGTAGATATCCTAAACCTGGAGAAGTTAGCCTATCTCATACAGGAGTTTTATTTTTAGATGAACTTCCAGAATTTACAAGAAACGTACTTGAGGAATTAAGACAGCCTTTAGAAGACAATACTGTTACTATATCAAGGGTAAGTGGAACGATGACTTTTCCAGCTAATTTTATGTTAGTATCTGCTATGAACCCTTGTCCATGCGGATTTTATGGATATTCGGATAAATGTATTTGTTCAGAAAGGGTCATATCTAAGTATTTATCAAAAATAAGTGGACCGCTATTAGATAGAATTGATTTACAAGTAGAAGCGTCGGCGGTTGAATATAGTGATTTACACGGAGCTAAAAACTTTGAAAGCTCTCAGGATATTAAAAAGCGTGTTGTAAAAGCGCAACAAATCCAAATACAAAGATATAAAGATGAGGGGATATATTTTAATTCCCAGTTAACATCAAGCCTTATAGAAAAATATTGCATACTGGGTGATGCAGAAAAAAAATTATTGAGTGATGTTTTCAATAAAATGAATTTAAGTGCAAGGGCTTATCATAAAATACTAAAGATATCAAGAACAATAGCAGATTTAGAGGGCGTTGAGAACATCTCATATATACATATAGCAGAAGCAGTCCAATTTAGAAATTTAGACAGAAAGTTTACGTTTTAGTTTTAAAAATAATTTTAGGTAAGTATTTATCAAAAATAAGTAAACTGTTATTAGATAGAATTGATTTACAAGTAGAAGCGTCGTCGGTTGAATATAGTGATTTACACGGAGCTAAAAACTTTGAAAGCTCACAGGATATTAAAAAGCGTGTTGTAAAAGCACAACAAATCCAAATACAAAGATATAAAGATGAGGGGATATATTTTAACTCCCAGTTAACATCAAGCCTTATAGAAAAATACTAAAGATACCAAGAACGATATCAAATTTAGAGGGCGTTGAGAATATCTCATATATACATATAGCAGAAGCAGTCCAATTTAGAAATTTAGACAGAAAGTTTACGTTTTAGTTTTTAAAATAATTTTAGGTAAGTATTTATCAAAAATAAGTAAACTGCTATTAGATAGAATTGATTTACAAGTAGAAGCGTCGTCGGTTGAATATAGTGATTTACACGGAGCTAAAAACTTTGAAAGCTCTCAGGATATTAAAAAGCGTGTTGTAAAAGCGAAACAAATCCAAATACAAAGATATAAAGATGAGGGGATATATTTTAATTCCCAGTTAACATCAAGCCTTATAGAAAAATACTAAAGATACCAAGAACGATAGCAGATTTAGAGGGCGTTGAGAACGTCTCATATATACAGCAGAAGCAGT
>JAWXUY010000034.1:0-11944 GCA_044425885.1 bacterium
ACTATTATGTTTGCTTCTTCTAAGCGTTGTAACGAGGTTAGTAAAAAATTACAGCAAGGAGAAGAAATAACGCAGTATTACACTATATGCATTAACGGTGGTGAGGCTCAAAAGTATTTTAGCGTAGACTTACTTGCTAGTGATATCAAGCCTTTAAGCCAAGATGATTTATATGTTGTAAATGCCAAATTCGACTACAACAGACCTGATTTAACTGGATTATCTGAGCCTGAAAAGTTACAAGCTTTAAAAGACTACAAAGAAAGAGGTTATACTCTATTTGAAGAAGCTCCTTTCTGGTTTAATGGCGTTGGAATGACTAACAGAAAGAGAAACAGGTTATATATTTTTAACAGCAAAACTAAAGAAGCTACTCCTATTACAGAGCCTTTATTTAATGTTATAAATGCTAAGTGCAATGATCAATATGTATTATATCAAGGAAGCACTTTTGATACTCTTGCTCCTACCAAAAACGGTCTATATTTATATAATATCAACACTCAACAAACACGTACTCTTATAGAGCCTAACGAAATAAGAATAAAGTTTATGGAGCTTTATGGTAGTGATAAAGTAGTTATTAGCTACTCTGAACGAGCTTGTACTCAAGATTTTAAATTAAACGAAAACGGTGATATTTATATATTAGATATTGCCTCTTGTGAAAGAAAATTTTTAGTTGCTCACGACCACCAAAATTTTGGGCATAATTCAACTGGAACTGATGCTAGATTTGGTGGCGGTTTCTCTGCTAAAATAGTTAAAGATGACCTCTATTATGTTACTACTAAGTTAAACCACAGTTATCTTAATGTACTTGACTTAAAAACAGGTGCTATTAAAGAGTTAACTTCTGATGGCTCTGTAGACTCTTTTGATATGAATACTCACAACAATAATATATTCATGGTTGTTTTTAAACAAGATGAAATAGGTGAGCTCTATAAACTCGCTGATAATAAAGAAGTTAAGTTAACTAGCTTTAATGATTTTGTTTATGACAACTACTCTATCTCTACTCCTGAGCTAGTTACTTGCAAGAAAAAAGATTTATTAAATAATTCAGCTGACTTAGAAGTTTATGGCTATGTTATGAAGCCAGTTAATTATGTGGAGGGTAACAGCTATCCTGCTATTTTACACATACATGGCGGTCCTAGGACGGTGCTCTCTAGCATATTCCATAATGAAATGCAACTTTGGGCAAATGCTGGTTATTTTGTATTATATAGCAATCCTAGAGGTAGTGATGGACGTGGTAATGATTTCGCTGAAATAACAGCTCGTTATGGTAAAGAAGACTATGAAGACCTTATGGATTTTACTGACACTGTATTAGATTTATATAGTGATATAGATAAAGATAGAGTTGGGGTAACTGGTGGTAGCTACGGCGGTTTTATGACTAACTGGATAATCGGACAGACAGATAGATTTAAATGTGCTTGCTCTCAACGTTCTATCTCAAATTGGACAACGTTTGAAGGCACTACTGATATAGGGCATTATTTTACTAAAGACCAAACAGGTGCTTCTCATATGGATAATTACGAGCTTCAATGGGAGCAATCTCCGCTCAAATATGCTAACCAAGTTAAAACGCCTACTCTTTTCATTCATGCAGAAGAAGATTACAGATGTTGGTATGTTGAAGCACTACAACTATTCTCGGCATTAAAAATGTATGGTGTACCTACTAAGTTATACTTATTTAAAGGTGAAAATCACGAATTATCACGTTCAGGAAGACCTAAAAATAGAATAAAAAGAATGGAAGCTATATTAGGTTGGATGGACGAATATTTAAAATAATTTAAGAAAGGATTTTTATTAAATAATGAAAAATAAAAAAAATATTAATATAAATGATTTATATAATTATAAATTTTTATCATCTATAGAGGCTTCTCCAAACGGTGAAAACTTATTATTTGTTAATACTATCCCTAATAGTGAAACTCATGAATATGACTCTCGTCTATACTGCCTTAACACTAAGTCAGATAAGTTTTATCCTCTTACTTCAAAAGGAAAAGAACGTTCTGGACTTTGGCTTAATAATGAAGAAGTGTTGTTCGTGTCTGGGTCTAATAAAAAAGGCGTTACCTACTCTAAGCTTAATATTTCAGGCGGTGAATCAGAAGTAGCTTTTACTATTATGCCTCAAGATGAAGATACTAAAGTGTTAAATATTAAAAGAATAAATGAAGATTTATTTGTTATCACTCAAAAAATTAAAAATTATAAAGAGCCTAAAAGCAATAAAGAGAATAGAGCAGAAGAAGGCGTTGACTTTGTTGTACTAGACGAGCTTCCGTTTTGGTTTAATGGTCAAGGGCTTGTTAACAAAATAAGAACTACTATCAGCTTATATATACCATCTGAAAACAAGTTTATTAGCATAAGCAACTCTAACATGAATGTAGCAGGCTTTACTCTTAATGACTCAAATAGCAAGCTATTATATTGGGGTAAAACTTATACTGATGTCTCTCCTAAACACGATGAAATATATGAGTATCATATTGGAAGCGGTTACACAAAAGAAATTCTTCCAGCTAAAAACTTTAGTGTTCACTTTGCTAAGTATTTAAATAATAATATATTATTTGAAGGCTCTACTAAATCGGAGCACTCTACTCAAACCCCTAAGCTTTATACAATTAATAATAATAATAATAATATAAGCGAGTTATTAGATTTAGACGGAAGCCTTAGCTCTACTTCTGGTAGTGATATAACTTTTGGGGCTGGTAGCACTATGAAAGTTATTGATAATAATATTTATTGCTTGTTTACTTCTTGGGGTGACTCTTATTTATCTAAGCTTAGCGTTAGTGGTGAAGATAATAAAGCCGAATTTAATTTTATTAATCAAACAACAGGTACTATTAATTGCTTTGATATAGTAGGCGAATACGCTTATTGCGTAGCGATGCGTAAATTTGAACCGCAAGAGCTTTTTAAAATTAATTTAAGCACTGGTGAAGAAACTAAGCTCTCTGGCTTTAATAAAGAATTCGTAGAAGGCTATAATATTATAAAGCCTGATTACTTTAGGTTTACTACTAAAAATAACGTTGAGCTTGAAGGCTGGGTTATATTCCCTACTAGCTTTAATCCTAAAGAAGACAAAAAATATCCTGGTGTATTATCGGTTCATGGTGGACCTAAAGCCGTTTACGGAAGTAATATAAATCATGAAATGCAATGCATGGCAAGTCGAGATATGTTTGTATTTTACACTAATCCACGTGGTAGTGACGGTAGAGGAGAAGAATTCTCTAACATCGCTGGCAAGCTTGGTGATATAGATTTTATAGACTTAATGGATTTTACAGATGAAGTCCTAAAAAGATATACTCATATAGACGAGGATAAACTTGGAATAACAGGCGGTAGCTATGGCGGATTTATTTGCAATTGGGCTATCGGAAATACAGATAGATTTAAAGTAGCAACTTCTCAACGTTCTATCTCTAACTATGTTTCTAAGTGTCTTTCTACTGATATAGGTTATTATCACAATTTAAGTCAAACAGGCTCTGACCCTTGGACTAGTCCTGAAAAAATGTGGTCGCATTCACCACTTAAATACGTGAAGAATGCCAAAACTCCAACTCTATTTATCCAGTCGGACGAAGACTATAGATGTTGGATGAGCGAGCCACTCCAAATGTTTTCGGCGTTATGCCAATTAGGAGTGCCTTCTAAAATAGCTTTATTTCATGGTGAAAATCATGAGCTGTCACGCTCTGGCAAGCTAAAAAATAGAATAAATAGACTAGAAGAAATTTTAGGCTGGTTAGATAAATATTTAAATTAATAATAAAAATAAATATAAAAATATAATAAAAAAAGCTTGGTATTTAATTAAAAATATCAAGCTTTTTATTTTATTTAAAATAATTTATTATTTAATCAACTCAAGTATATCATCTATATTTTTTTTGCCAAAATACACGTCTTGGTCATTTACTATCATGCACGGCACACTCATAATTTTGTGTTTTTCTTTTAGGTCTGGCGAATAATTTAAATCTATCATCGTTGCACTTATATTCTCGCATTTGCTAGCTAGTTGCTGAGTCGCTGTTACTACTTCTGGACACATCGTACAAGATAAAGATATTACTACTTTAAAGTCTACTTCTTTATTTGAGCTATTTAAACTCTCTATCTTCTCTAAAGTCTCCACTGGTAACTCTTTACCTGCTCCAGCTACGTTATAAAGCGCTATTATAAAAGAGTTAAACTCATGCCCCCCTGGTATAGCCTGAAACTTTATACCGCTCGACTTCTCATTTTCATAAAATAGCTCTATATAAGAGGCTTCGTCTTCTAAGTTAGAGCTTATTTTCTCACAAACTATTTTAGAATTTAAAGTTTTGCACTCGTCTATAAACCCTGATAATTCTTCTCCTAGCTTATCTTTATTTATAAATGCTTTTACTATCACTTTACTCTCAAATTTTCCAAATAAAGGCTGTAGCTGATTTCTAATGTCTGCGCTTATAAATTCTCCATCTTCTTGTGAGCTTTCTTCTGAGCTACTATTATTTACACTACTTTCTTCACTCTTAATCTCTTTAGGCTTAACATTTCTCTCAAGCTCTGGTATATCAAGTTGTTGGTGTAATGCCTCTACGTGTTTCTCTAATGAAGTTGCCGCTGTAGCCCCGTCTGAGACCGCTGTTACAACTTGTCTTAAATTCTTAATACATACATCTCCGCCTGCGTAAACTCCATCTATATTTGTTTTAGCATTCATATCTGTTACTATATAGCCATTTTGTTTTTCTATGCACTCTGGTAACCATTTTGTATTTGGCTCATATCCTGCAAAAACAAATACTCCAAAACTATCTTCGTACTTATGCGTAACTTCTTCTTTTGTTATGTTATTTACAAGCGTAATCTCTCTAAGAAAATCATCTCCAACTACGCTCTTAACTTCTGTATTAAACACAACTGAAATCTTGTCATTATGATAAACATGGTCTGAAACTGTCTTCGCACAAGTAAAATCTTCTTCTCGCACAATCATTTTAACTTCTGATGCGTATTTAGTTAAAAATATCCCTTCCTCTACCGCTGCAAACCCTCCGCCTACAACGTAAACCGTCATATCTTTAAAGAATTCTCCATCGCAAGTTGCGCAATACGCCACTCCTCTACCTTGATACTTTGCCTCTCCCTCAAATCCTAGCTTACGTGGATTAGCTCCTAATGCAAGTATCACTCCTAACGTCTTAAACTCTCCGTTGTTCGTCTTAATCGTCTTTACGTTATCTTCTACTTCTATATCCAAAACTTGTGCAATCTTAAATTCACAGCCAAAGCTTTCAGCCTGTTCTTTCATATTTTTAGTAAGTGCTTCTCCGCTTGTCTTGAAAACTCCTGGATAATTCACTACTTCCGACGTAATAGTAATCTGTCCACCAAATTTTTCTTTTTCAAGCACTAATACTTTATATTTAGCTCTCGCCATATATATACCCGCCGAAAGTCCAGCTGGTCCTCCTCCTACTATTATTACATCATATAAATCCTCAAGGTTAACTCCTAATTTTTCCATCATATTATTCAATCCTCACTTATATTTTTTTATTTAAATTATTATTTTGTTATATCAAAAAGAGAAGTCATAAATTAATTTTTAAACTTCTCTTTTATTATTATTTTTTTTTTGTTATATCTTATAATAAGCCTACTAAGTCTAAGCTTGGTTTTAAAGTTTTTTCGCCTGGCTTCCATTTAGCTGGACAAACTTCATCACCGTGTTCTGCTACAAATTGTAATGCTTGTACACGTCTGAATAATTCTTCTGCGTTTCTACCTACATTTCCTGCTAAAACTTCGTATGATACTATTTCTCCCTCTGGGTTAACTATAAAGCTACCACGTTCTGCTAATCCGCTTTCTTCTATCATAACGTCAAAGCCTCTAGCTAAAACACCTGTAGGATCTGCAAGCATTGGATAGTTTATTTTTTTAATAGTATCCGATACATCGTGCCATGCTTTATGAACAAAGTGAGTATCGCAAGAAACGCTATATACTTCACAGTTAATATTTTTAAAATCTTCGTATTTGTTAGCTAAATCTTCTAATTCAGTTGGACAAACAAATGTGAAGTCCGCTGGGTAAAAGAAAAATACGCTCCATTTACCTAAAACATCTTTATTAGAAACTGAAATAAATTCTTTATTTAAATATGCTTGTACGTTAAAGTCAACTACTTTTTTACCGATTAATGACATAGATTAAAATCCCCTTTCAAAGGCATAAATTTTTTTTATATATTTTTTAATTTAAATAAATATTACCATATAAATTTAAATAAGTCAAGCCTAAATAATAAAAATTATTATTTATCAATCATTATTATTTAACCCCTACTATATTACAAATTTATTTTAAAATTATTTTAATTATTATCTCCAAAAATCTCAAACAATATTCCCGATATTTTATATAATTCTATCAATATTTAATAGAATATTCTAATTAAATTAAATATTCTAAATTGCAAAAATATTAAAATAACTCACTCTTAATTAATAATTATACTCTTATTATACTTTATTTTTATTATTATTTTATTATTATTTTTTTTTGTTAAATTTTTATCGATATTTTAGCCCTTTTTTAGCCATCACTCCCCTCGGTTATTTTCTTATCTTTTCTTATCTTTTCTTATCTTTTCTCATTTTTAATCACTATTTTTTTTACTATTTTTTTCTAAAATTTTTATTATTTTTTTAATATTTTTTTATTTACATGACCTTTAAAATTTTGTATACTTATCCTAATCTATACAATTATATTTTATAATATCAAAATATAAACTACTCTATATAAACAGAAAGGATTTTTATGATTAAACATATCGAAAATAATCGTATAATGGCTTTTATATTATCTCTACTTAGTGTTTGTATTGCTGGTTTTATGCAAGCTTTTGTTATACAAACCTTTGTTCAGCCTGCCGAACTCTTATCCAGTGGTTTTACTGGCATTGCTATTCTCATAAACAAAATAGCCTATACTTTCTTTAATTTAGAACTTTCTGTCTCTATGCTCCTAGTTTTATTAAATCTACCTGTAGTTATTTTGTGCTATAAAGCTATTAGTAAACGCTTTGTATTCTTCTCGCTTATAACAATCGCTGTAAATAGCTTTTGCCTTAGTTATTGTGATTTTCCATCTCTGTTTGAAACTAACGACCAAATTTTAAACGTAGTGTTTGGAGGACTTTTAAGTGGATTTAGCGTGGCTATAGCTTTAAAAGGACGTGCTTCTTCTGGCGGTACTGACTTCATAGCTCTTTATATTTCAAACAAAAAAGGTAGATCTATCTGGAATGAAATCTTTGTATTTAATATATTTATACTTGTAATATTTGGATATCTATTCGGTTGGAGTAGCGCTGGCTACTCTATAATATTCCAATATATATCTACTAAAACAATTTCTACTCTACATCAGCGTTATCAACGTGTTACACTTCAAATGACAACATCTAAAGAAAAATCAGAAGAACTTGTAGAAGCATATATTACTAATTTTAAGCATGGACTTTCTTGCGTAGAGGCAATAGGGGGATATAGCAAGAGAAACGTGACTATAATAACAACTGTTGTATCATCTTATGAAGTACAAGATATAATAGACGTTATGCTGTCTGTAGACCCATATGTAATAATAAATACCTTCAAGACTCAAGAATTTCACGGGAGGTTTTATCAAAAGCCAATCGACTAAACTAAATATAAAAACACCTCAAAGCAAAATTATCTTTGAGGTGTTTTTTTTGTTGTTGATAAAAATATTTTTAGTAAACTAATCGTAGCTAACCCTGACAAAAAGCCTGTTATAAAACGCCTACTGTTATTGGACTCAAAAAACTTGAATAACTGCCCTAATCCGTCTACCGCCATCACAACAATAAAAACTATGCTAGCTTTAAAATTAAATATTTTTTTAGATTTTATTAAGCCAATTAACGCTATTATATATCCTAAGTATAGCCCTGTGCATCTTGCACAAATAGGAAATTGGTATGACTTTATAAAAAAGCTTCTTTCTGGAATTTGGTGACATGAGTGGGAAAACAAATTCATAAAGAAAAGCCATACTTTCGTGTCTTTATCTAATATTCGAACTAAATCTCGCACCACAATCCCCGCACTGACTATAAACTCTTACTTTTGTACCTGTCCCACACAACCCACACAAAAGCCCTAAAGGTCCTCCCATACACAAATATCCAAAAATACCATTACAAAAATTATAATTCTTTTGATTTTTCTCAAACATAGAATTTACGTTACTACCTCCGCAATTCGGACATCTATTATTAAAGTTATTAAAATTATTATTATCAAAATTACTATTATTATTATTACTACTACTATTACTACTATCTTCTATTATAATATCATCATTCATAAAATACCTCGTTACTTCCTCTCTAATTTATTTACTCTAATTATAATAGACCTCAAGAAAAATCTCAAGGTCTATTTTTTATTTTTAATAAATTATTTTATTTTTTTTATTATATTACTCTTCTTGCTCCATAATATGTACGTAATGCGTATGCTGAATTTAAGCTAGCTATACAAACTCCATTTCCACTTCCATCTGTTGAGTGAATATATTGGTTATTTCCTATATATATACCTACGTGTGAAATAGATGTATTTCCGCCTGTATTAAAGAATACTAAATCCCCTGCTTGTAAGTTAGCTTTACTTACCGCAACACCGTTTGAGTATTGAGCTTTAGACGTTCTATTTAAGTTTATGCCAAAGTTTTTAAATACTGAATATGTAAATCCAGAACAATCTACTCCTGAAGTAAGGCTTGTCCCGCCGTACACGTATCTAGTACCTATATATTTTCTAGCAAAGTTTACTATCTCAGTCCCTTTTGAGCTTGAGCTACTTGATGTACTAACGCTAGACGAACTATTTGAACTAGCTGTAGTTGTAACTGATGGCTTAGTATCTGTTAAGTTTACATAGTCTAAGCTTACATATCCTGTAGTGCCATTCATTGTCACTTTTGCCCAACCGCTAATAACTTCTATTACATCTGCACATGTTCCATTTGATAATTTTGCTAAAACAGTTGAGCTTGTAGATGCGCTAGCTCTTAAATTAAGTCCTGTTGATGAATTAACTACTGCGTATTTACCACTAGGCAGTGGAGTTGTTGAAGTTGAAGTTGAAGTTGAAGTTGTTGTATTTGAAGTTAAATCTGTTGTTGGTGTTAAATTATTAATATTTTCGTCAAAAATTCCCATAGAAATTAAACTATCTAATGGGTCAACATTCAATTCAATTGTTGTTTCCACATGTTGAACTAAAGATTCTCCAGTTTCTATCATAGGAACAACGTACTCAGTCACTGATGGTTTAACTTCTTCCACTACTGGCTCTACTATTTCCACTACTGGCTCTACTATTTCCACTACTGGCTCTACTATTTCCACTTCTTCAATAATCTCAACCACTTCTTCTTGCTCTATTAATTGTGGTAAGTCTTCTAAACTATCTGTTATTCCAAAAACTAAATATTTAGAGTTTATATAACAAATTTGCTCTTTGAATATTATCTCTGAAAAACCTTCGTATTCTGCATAAGTTACTATATCCGTGCTTGGTTCAATATGTCCAACAAGCTCCGCTACTCCGTTAGCCTCTGTGTAAACTGGAGCGCCTCCTAAATCTGCTGAAACCCCTAATTCCACTAACTCCTCTGAAGTAAGTACTTTACCTGTAGCTAATACTTCGATTACTATATCATCTACTATTTCTTCTACTTCAGTTGAAATTGCTCCAACTGTAGAGCCTACTGTCCCTACTGCTAAAATTTCTGGAATACTTGCTGTTGAATTAATTGCGTAAGAAGGTACTACCCCGTTAACTAGCATTAATGTAGACATTGCTGTTATTATTAAATTCCTTGACTGTTTCGATTTCAAAATAAATCCTCCTAAATAATTTTTATTTTTTTCTTCTCAAATTTTTCTTCTTAATTTCTTTATACTTTCTACTTTCTTTATACTTTCTTTCTTTTTTAGTACTTCGATATTTTAACTATTTTTGTGTTGAATTTGTTGCTAATTTTATTACCTATACTTGTTATTATATACTATATTAGACTTACTTGTCAAACTTTTAATATACTAATTTGTAAGTTTGTAATATTTAAACAAAAGATTAGTAATATGTTAGTAATAATTAGTGAATGATGTGTGTTTGATAAAAATTAAACAAAATTTATACTCAATATTTTTATTTATTAATATATTTCTGTAAAAATATAACAAAAAAATGACACCTTTAATTTAAAAAGATGTCATTTTTATTTTTATCTATCTAATTACTTAACAATATTTAAGTATTAATTAATTAATTCTTAATATTATTTAGGTAAATATATTTGTTGTCCTACTATAAGAGCAGTTTGATCAGCTATTCTATGAGAGTTAGCATTGTATACTTTGTTCACGAATAATTCAGAACCGTAGTATGTTTTAGCTAAAGAATATAAAGTATCTCCTTCTTCTACAGTGTGCATTATACCTGTCGAAGGTATAGCAACTGTTCCAACTACTGGAGAAACGATTGTTCCGATGTGGTTATAGTCATTATCTCCTGGTAAGTACCAGCTAAATGGTAAACATTCATTAGAAACAACTAAGATTACAGAGTATTGTAACATTAAGCTAAGTTGTGATGAAGTGTAGTATTGCTCATTAGAACCATGAATAGTTGTAACTTGGAATGGATTTGCTTGAGCAAATAATGTATACATACCGCTATCTTTAAACGTAATATAAGTATAACCATCTCCAGGTGTCACTGGTGGGAAATGACCTACAATATTGTTGCTTACTAAGTTATATATTACAGAAGAAAGTGTAAAATGTTTTAATTCAGAAGTTTGAAGTGAACATATAGAACTTCCATTAGCTGATAAGTATCTCATTTCAAGAGCAGTTGAAGCTGGAACTCTCATAGTTGTTCCTACTGGTATTTGAATTACTCTATTACTAATTAAAACTTTGTTATAACCTGCAGCAGAACCATTATAAAGATCTATACCTAATGTAGGGCAGAAATAAGATTCTATGCTTTCAGATACATAAGTAAGATAATTTTCCATAAATCCATGGTCTTTGTAAGGTCTGTCAAAAAGTGCAGTAACTGTCGCATTTGTTAACATTAATTTACTTACTTCGTTAAAAGTATTTGTGTTAGTAGTAGTATCTCCAGATGGTGGGCAGTATGTATATACGCCATCAAGATAACATGGGTCTACATAGATATTTTCTTGCCCAGTAGTAACTTCAGTACAAACTGTTGTAGTAGTACCTTCAGTTTGCCATAAACCATCTGAATTAGTACCTAATAATTGACCTGTATAAGGACAATACATAGCTTGTTCACCAGTTTGTGAAGCTTGAGCAGCAGCAACTTGGCAATCAACAACAGCTGAAGTTGTATTAGCTAAAGCAGGAACTACACTACTTGAAATCGTCATAGCAGAACAAAGCGCCATCGCTAAAAAAGATTTTATATTTTTTTTCATGATTTTTTTCTCCTTTAAAATTATTTCTTTAATTTAAATCATCTAATATTTCATATTTAATATTCATACTAAAATACATACTCAAACTCAAAAATATTAAAACTCTTATTTCTTAATTATTTTAATTAATTTCTAAGTTCTTATATTTTAGTTTTATTTATATATTCATAGTTAATTGTTACATATACTAATTAAATTACATAAGCTTTATCATGAATTAAGCAATATAAGTTAGCGTGTACATATCTATATTAAATCCCCAAATTCCAAAATTCCAAAATTTATATTACATTCCAAGATAATACAAATACTTTTTTAAAAAAATTTAATATAT
>JAWXUY010000035.1:0-11942 GCA_044425885.1 bacterium
AAATTAAATATTTATAAAAAAAAATAAATATACTTGTTTATATTATAATTAAAATGTAAAATAAGTTATAAAATGTTATAAAATTAAGAAATGAAAAATGAGAAAAGGGGTGTTACCTAAAATGAAAATTGATAAAAGTAAAATGGGTGTTATATTAATCGGTGTATTAGTAGTAGTATTATTAATATCTTTTGGTGCTGGTTTTTATGTGATTTATAGCTCTATTAATAGTATGAGTGACGAGCCAGAAACTATTGTCATAAAAGAAGAAGAATTATCAATGTCTGAAATACTTAATTTTGACGTAACAGGTGAAAATGCTATATTAACTAATTTAATGATGGGACCAGATGGAAGAACTCATGTTATTCAATTGAAAGTTAGTCTTGGTATAAATCAAAAAGCAGATTTAGCAGTAGAATCAGCAGAATTACAAGCTATATTATCATCACAGTTATTAGCAATTAATGATATTATAATAGGTGTTTGTAGAAGCAAAACTTATGAAGAATTACAAATAAATGATGCTAGACAAATATTAAAAAATGAGTTATTATTAAAATTAAAAGATATCTTTAAAACTGATTTAATAGTAGATGTTTATGTGCCTTATTTATACATAGATTAATTTAAACCAAAGGGAAGGTAGGTGAAACAATGAGTGAAATTTTATCCCAAGATGAAATAGATAAGCTATTAAATGCAATCGCAAGTGGTGATGATGCTGTAGAAAGTGGAGAAAGAGAAAAAAGAATTGTTTCTTATAACTTTGCAAGACCGTCTAAGTTTGCCAAAGACCAGTTAAGAACTCTTGAGATAATGTTTGACAACTTTGCAAGAACAACAGGTTCTTTTTTAACAGGTTATTTAAGAACTGCGGTAGTAGTTGAAGTTATGTCATCAGAGCAAGTAACATATGGTGAATTTAGTAACTCAATGATAAATCCAGTAATATTAGCAATAATGGACTTTCAGCCGTTTAAAGGTAATGTATTATTAGAATTATCGGCAGCTGTAGGGGTTTGTATGATGGATAGATTACTCGGTGGAGAAGGAAAAGAGCCAAGAGTAAATAAAGAGTTTACAGAGATAGAAGTAGCTTTATTAAATAGTATAATGGAAAAAATAATTGATAAGTTAATAGAGCCTTGGAGCCAAATATGTGAAATAAATCCTTTATTAGATAAAGTGGAAACAAATGCTCAATTTGCACAAATTATTTCACCAAATGAAATGGTAGCACTTATTACGTTAAATATAAAAATCGGAGAAATAGAAGGTCTAATGAATTTCTGTATCCCATACATAGTAATAGAGCCAATAGTAGAACATTTAAATACTAAGTACTGGTTCTCAACGAACAATGATTCTAATGATGAAACATATCAACCTCATGTTGAAAGACAATTAGAAAAAGCTTTAGTTACTGTTTCGGCTCTAGTTGGTAAAACAAATGTTACGATAGATGAATTTATAGGCATACAAGTAGGAGATGTGATACCGCTTGATTCTTATGTTAATTCTGATTTAAGAATAAAAGTAGGGGAAATAACTAAGTTTTATGCTAAACCAGGAATTAATAGAGGAAAAAATGCAATACAAATAACATCTGTAATAGAGGGGGATTAAAAAAATGAGTGATATGCTTTCTCAAGATGAAATAAACGCTTTACTCGGAAATGCTGGAGGAGATGACATGCCACCAGCACCAACAAGCGAAAATTCATTGACAAGCGAAGAAATAGATATAATAGGTGAAGTAGCTAATATAAGTATGGGCACTGCGGCCACAACTTTATTCGCTTTATTAAATAATAAAGTGGAAATATCTACTCCAACTGTTAGAATGATGTCTGTAGACGAACTTTCTCAAAATTATGATAGACCATGTGTAGCACTGAAAATAGGCTATAAAGAAGGTCTAGTAGGTGCAAATCTACTTATACTGAAACAGACAGATGTAAAAATTATAGCAAGTTTAATGATGGGTGGAGATGGTAATATAGACCCAACTGAAGAACTTACAGATTTAGATTTAAGCGCCATATCAGAGGCAATGAATCAAATGGTGGGTTCTTCAGCAACTTCAATGTCATCAATGCTAGGCTACAAAATAGACATACATACGCCAGAAGCATTTGTATTAAATTTTGATGATGATTCTTTCTTTGGAGGATTGAATTTTGATACAGGTGATCCTGTTGTATGTAATTCATTTAAAATGGTGGTTGGTGACTTGATAGATAGCGAAATAATGCAAATATTCCCAATGGAATTCGCTTCGCATATTATATCAAAAATGAAAGAAGGTCAAGCGCCACCAGAGCCAGAGCCACAAATTTCAGTGCCTCCAGCGCCTCAAGGTGGAATGCCAAATTATGACATGTTACAACCATCAAATAATAATCAAGGAGCGGTCATGCAAAATAATGTAGATGTACAACAAGCGCAGTTTCAAAATTTTGATATGGGTTCTTTGGTACAACAAAAAGAAAATATATCAATAATAAAAGAAGTACCATTAGAAATTACTGTGGAACTAGGAAGAACCATAAAGCCTATTAAAGAAATACTAGAGTTTAATCCAGGTACAATTATAGAGCTTAATAAATTAGCAGGAGAGCCAATAGATATTTTAGTAAATGGAAAATTTATAGCAAAAGGCGAAGTAGTTGTAATAGATGAAAACTTTGGTGTAAGGGTAACTAGTATTATAAATATGGAAGATAGAATTTAATAAAAATTAAAAAATTTTTGAAAAATTAAAAAAAATTAAAAAAAATTAAAAAAAATTAAAAAAATTTTAAAAAAAATAAAAAAATCTATTGAAAAATTTAAAATATAATAATATAATAAAAAATATAATAAAATAATAATATTTCAAAAGGAGATAATACAATGTCAAAAAATATACTTTTAGTTGATGATGCTGCATTTATGAGAATGATGGTAAAGGATATTCTTACTAAAAATGGTTATAACGTTGTTGGTGAAGCTGAAAATGGAGCTATCGCTGTAGATAAATACAAAGAGCTTAAACCAGATTTAGTTATAATGGATATCACTATGCCAGAAATGGATGGAATAGAAGCTACAAAAGCTATCAAAGCAGCAGATGGTGGAGCTACTATTATTATGTGTTCAGCAATGGGGCAACAAGCAATGGTTGTAGATGCTATACAAGCAGGTGCAAAAGACTTTATTGTAAAACCATTCCAGCCAGATAGGGTTCTGGAAGCCGTTAAAAAAGTTATAGGCTAGTTTTAAAAATTAATAAAATAAATAAATAAATTAATAAAATTAAAGAAAGGAAATATTATTAATCATGTTTATATTAGCTAATGATTTATTATTGCAAGAAGCCAGTAATTCTAGCAGTATATCTATGGTGGGAAGTTTTCTTTCTTTAATATTAATATTTATTTTTGTTTTAGTACTCGCTTTTTATACTACCAAATTTATAGGAAGCTCAAAAGCAAAAATGATGTCCAAGGGCAATATAAAATTTATAGAAACTGTTTCTGTAGGTGGTATTAGTCAATTGCATATCATAAAAGTCGGAAGCCAATATTTTTTAATATCGTCTTCTAAAGATGGAATTAGAATGCTCTCAGAAATATCGGGAGATGAATTGATAACACAAAATTTTGATAAATATTTAAAAAATAGTGATAGTGATATTAAATTTAGTGATAAATTTAGCAGTAAGTTAAATAAAGAACAAAAGTCAGAGGAGAAATCAAATGAAGAATAAAAAAAATAAATTTTTTAATTTAGCTATAATTTTTTTAGTTATAGCGATTAGTTCTTTAGTGAATTTTGAAACTGTCTTAGCAAATCAAATATTTCCAGAAGTAAATATAAATATAGGTGGTGAAGATGATGGCGCAACCTCATCTCTCCAACTTATAGTATTATTTACTGCTTTAACTTTATCGCCTTATTTATTATTAATGCTTACTTGTTTTAGTAGGTTATTAATTTCACTTAGTTTTTTAAGAACAGCACTAGGTACTCAGCAAATGCCTTCTAATCAAATTCTTATAGGTATTTCTCTTGTATTAACTATGTTCATAATGGAACCAACTTTCGATGCCATAAACGAAAATGCAATAAAGCCGTATGGAGAGGGAACTATTAGTGAAGAAACTCTACTGGAAGAAGCAATGGCTCCTATAAGAGAATTTATGTTTAAGCAAGTAAAAGCAGAAGATTTACAATTATTTACTGCGCTAGCTGGTATAGAAAGTTATCCTACTCCAGATGATGTACCAAACACTGTCTTAGTATCTTCTTTTATATTAGGAGAAATAACTAGAGGGTTTACAATAGGTTTTATTATGTATATCCCGTTTATAGTTATAGATATGATAGTCGCCTCTGTGCTTATGGCAATGGGAATGATGATGTTACCGCCAGCCTTAATATCTTCGCCATTTAAATTAATATTTTTTATAATGATAGATGGCTGGAATTTAATTATAAGTGGGGTTATAAGAACTTTTAATCAATAAGAATTAAGAATTAAGAATTAAGAATTAAGAATTAAAAATTAAAAATTAAATTAAAAGTCTTATAAATATAATATTTATTTAGAAATAGAGGTTTATTATGACAGAAGATACGATTATAACAATAATGCAAATGTCAATAAAAACTATAATTTTATCAGCAGCACCTCCATTATTGAGTGCTCTTATTGTGGGTGTTATAGTAAGTGTATTACAAACAATTACATCTATCAATGAACAAACATTAGCTTCTATACCAAAGATGTTAGTTGTATTTCTATCTTTGATAATGTTTGGGTCTTATATAACATCAAATGTAACAGAATTATTTAATACGCTATATGGAAATTTAGTTTATTATGTTAAATAATAAATTATATTAGGAGCATGAAAAATGAATTTAGAAAATGTAATAGCTCTAATTGAAATTTTTAATAATACTCAATTGTATATGTTAATTGTTGTAAGAATTATAGGTTTCTTAGTTTTTACGCCAGTTGTAGGTGGGTCGACTGTGCCAGCAATGGTAAGAGTTGGTTTTGCAATGGTGATAGCTACTATAGTTTTAACTTCGGTAGATGTGACAGTAGTTGTATATTCTGAAAATATATTGAGTTATGGTTTGATAATTCTTAAAGAGTTTCTAATAGGATTAATTATAGGGTTTGTGACTTACTTATTATTTAATGCAGTTTTTTTAGCAGGACAATTGTCAGACCAACAAATGGGTTTCTCTATGGCAAATGTATTAGATCCTTTATCTAATACGCAAGTACCTATTACAGGTAATATATATTATATGGCTTTAAGTGCTATTTTTATAGCAAATAGAGGACATCATATGATGATTACAGCTTTGTTTTATAGCTATGAGATGTTGCCTATTGGAGGTGCAAATATAGTAGGAAACGGAAGCTTGACAAATATTATGATAGAAATAATGTCAAAGTTTTTTTCACTTGGTTTATTAATAGCTATGCCTATTATAGGGGTAGTATTGACAATGGAAGTTGCTTTAGGGGTTCTAGTGAGAGCAGTTCCAAAAGTAAACGTATTTTCATTGGGTATGCCTCTTAAATCATTAGCAGGTTTATTCGCTCTTTGGATTGTAGCTCCATCATTTTTACAAGTTTATAGCGAGTTATACACGTTAGCAGCAGAAACAATTTTAAAAATTATAAGGGTTATGATTTAATGAAAAAATTAAAATATAAATATATAAGAGAAAAAAGTAGTGAAGATTATAATTTAAATAATAATAATTTTTATCTTAAAATAAATTTATCTTATTTTGATGATGAAAAAACAGAAGATGCTACCGATAAAAAGAAAGAGGATACAAGAAAAGAAGGGCAAGTAGCGATGAGTAAAGATGTAGCTACGGCTATAACTATTATACTCTCAAGCCTTACCCTAAAAGCGTTCTCGGAGTTTATGTATCTTCAAATAGGAGAAATGATGACGTATTGCTTTTCTATTATAGCAGAAGCAGAAAATATATTAGATAGTTCTTATTTTGTAGGTGTCATTTTTTATGTTTTATCTAAATTTGCGCTAGCTACAGCTCCACTCGTAATAGTCTGTATGATAGCAGGTTTTGTAACTAATTTAATACAAGTTGGTTGGCATCCTACAACTAAACCTCTAGAGCCATCTCTAAAAGGGCTAGACCCAGTAGGTGGACTAAAAAAAATGTTTTCACTTAAACCAGTAGTAGAAACTTTGATCTCTATCGCAAAAATAATAGTAATTACTTTTGTAATATATTCAGTTGTAAAAGACGAAGTCTATATGATACAGAATTTAATATATATAAATCTGGCAGAAGTAGTAGTTTATGTTTGTAATTTATGCTTGGATATAGCACTTCAAGTAGGCTATATATTTATTATTATAGCTCTAATAGATTTAAAATATCAACAGTATTCACATGATAAAAAAATAAAAATGAGTAAGCAAGATATAAAAGAAGAATATAAACAAGCCGATGGGGATCCGATGATTAAAGCAAAAATCAGACAGAAAATGATGCAAGCAGCTCAAATGAGAATGATGCAAGATGTACCCCAAGCAGATGTAGTTATTACAAATCCAACGCATTATGCAGTAGCGATAAAATATGATAGAACTAAAGAAGGAGCGCCGATAGTATTAGCTAAAGGGGTGGATAATTTAGCTCTTAGAATAAAAGAAAAAGCTAAAGCAGATGGAATAGAAATAGTAGAAAATAAACCTCTAGCAAGAGCTTTATACGCTAGTGCAGATGTAGGTAAAGAAATACCGCCAGAATTATATCAATCAGTGGCAGAGGTATTAGCATTTGTTTATAAACTTAAAAATTTAGTTTAAAATTTAATAAATTTAGTAAATTAATAAAAATAAAAAAATTAGATAAATCAGATAAATTTAGATAGGATAAAATTAGGAGGAAGTATGAAAATAAAAGAAGCATTATTGGGAATTTTTATTATTTTAATAGTATTAGTATTAATTGTCCCTATTCCTTCAACTCTTTTAGATTTTTTATTTATGATTAATATATTTTTTGCAGTATTAATCTTACTTGATGCTATATATGCCAAAAAGCCACTAGAAATGAATATGTTCCCCACTATTTTACTTGTTACGACTCTATTTAGAATCTCTCTTAATCTTGCTTCAACTAAGTTAATATTATTAGAAGGTGATGCTGGGCAAGTTGTTAAAACTTTTGGAGAATTCGTAGCAGGTGGTAATATGGTAGTAGGGACTATTATATTTTTAATACTAGTACTAGTAAATATGATGGTTATTACTAAAGGTTCTGGAAGGGTCTCAGAGGTTACAGCAAGATTTACACTTGATGCGATGCCTGGTAAACAAATGGCGATAGATGCCGACCTTAACACAGGTCTTATATCAGAAGAACAAGCAAAAGCTCGTAGAAAAGAAATCCAAGATGAAGCAGCTTTTTATGGTGCTATGGACGGGGCTTCTAAATTCGTAAAAGGGGACGCAGCTGCTGGGATAGTCATAACTCTTATAAATTTAGTAGGTGGTATAACTTTAGGTATGACAGGAATGGCAACAGGGACTGCGCTTCCTTTCGGAGAAGCTGTAGAAATATATACTCTTATGACTATCGGAGATGGTCTTGTAGGGCAAATACCAGCGATATTAATATCTACTGCCACTGGTATGCTAGTTACTAAATCAAATGAAGATGATGGTCTATCAGGACAAATCGGAAGACAATTATTTAGTATGCCTCTAACTCTCTATATTTCAGGTCTTGTAATGGTTGCATTAGGTTTTACTCCTCTCCCAACTATGTTCTTTGTGCCTTTTGGTTTTATGCTAATTTTCTTTGGTTATAGATTAGAACAATCTCAAAAAGTACAAGACATAGAAGAAGAAATTACATCAGAAGAAGAAGAAGAAGCAGAAATAAGAAAGCCAGAAAATGTTATTTCTTTATTAAATGTAGACCCAATTTTATTAATATTTGGTTATGGTCTTATACCTCTTGTAGATAGTAATCAAGGTGGGGATTTATTAGATAGGGTTGTAATGATAAGACGACAAATAGCTCTTGAATTAGGTGCAATAGTTCCTATTATAAGGCTTCGTGATGATATTAAATTAGCGCCTAATCAATACAAAATAGTAATAAAAGGTGTCGAAATAGCAGAAGGAGAAATATTATTTGACCACTATATGGCAATGAATCCAGGTTATGTAGAAGATGAAATAGATGGTATAGAAACTGTAGAGCCTTATCTTGGTCTACCCGCTCTTTGGATATCTGAAAAACAAAGAGAAAGAGCAGAAGTCTTAGGTTACACAGTTGTAGATCCGCCAGCCATTATAGCAACGCATCTGACAGAAGTAGTTAAACACAATCTAAGTGAATTATTATCAAGACAAGATGTACAAATTCTTATTGACAATGTAAGACAAACTCATCCAGTACTTATAGATGAGCTCACTCCTAAGTTATTAGGCATAGGAGAAATCCAAAAAGTATTAGCTAATCTACTAAAAGAAAGCATCTCAATAAGAGATTTAGCAAGTATTTTAGAAACTCTTGCAGATTATGCTCAAGTAACTAGAGATGTAGATATGTTGACGGAGTATGCAAGACAGTCTATGAAAAGAAATATTTCTCAAACTTATTTTGGTGAGGGTGAAAACAGAGTGATAACTCTAGATCCTAAACTAGAACAAACTATAATGGAAAGTATAAAACATTCAGAACAAGGTGCATTTATAGCATTAGACCCTAATACAACGCAGTTAATATTTAGTAGCCTAACTAAAGAGCTTACAAAATTAACTTCTATTGGAGTACAGCCAATAGTATTAACTTCTCCGATAGTGAGAATATATTTTAAAAAGCTAGTTGAACAAATAGCACCAGATTTAGTTGTTCTTAGTTACAATGAAATAGACCCTAATGCGCAAATTAAATCTATTGGAATGGTGGTAATTTAATGAAAATAAAGAAATACAAAGGTGAAACAGAACAAGAAGTAATACAAAGAGCAAAGCAAGAATTAGGAGATGATGCTATAGTTCTAAGTGTTAAAAAAATCACGCCAAAAGGTCTACTTTCATCCATAAGAAAGCCTTATATAGAACTTAAAGTATCTTATGACGAAACTGGAGAAGAAACAGAAAAAGATGCCCTATTAGTAGGAGAAAAGTTGCCAGAAAAACTAGAAGACAAAAGCCTAAGTGAAAACAACAGTGAGCATCTAGAAAAAAATAGAGAGCTAGAGCTAAACAAGCTAGAAATAGAGCATCAGCTTAGCCAAAAAGATTTTATTATTCATCAATTAGAACGTAAACTAGCTAATCTAGAACAAGATTTAAACCAAAATAAGCATCTGGCTCATGCAAGTGAACAAGTAAATCAATTAGAACAACAGCAATTACAACAGCTCCAAAATCTCCAACAATTACAGCAATTACAACAATTGCAAGAATTACAATTAGCTCAGCAAAGTATGAATGCCTCTAATTCACCTTTTAAAAACAAGTTAGTCCAATTCATAAACGAGCTTTTATTAAAACAAGATATTTTACCAAATATTTGCTATGCTATTCTAAAAGATATTGATGATTCTGAAAATAAAAATATAGAATTAATAGTAGAAATGGTGTATAATAATATTATGAATATATTAGAAGAATCTGAGTATGATAATATATTTGATATTAATACTACTAATGCACAAGAAAAAGATGCCCAAAATATAGTGTTTTTAGGTACAACAGGTGTTGGAAAAACAACAACAATTGCCAAAATATCTTCTAATCTAATTATGAATGAAGGCAAAAAAGTAGGGTTTATAACAGCCGATACCTATAGAATAGCAGCGGTAGAACAACTCAAAATCTATGCAGAAATACTAGGAAGTAATGTGGAAACTGTGTATAGTCCAGAAGATATAGAACAAAAAGTTGAAGCGCTTAAAATAACAAATGATTATATATTTTTTGATACAGCAGGAAGATCCCATAAAAATTTAGCCCATATGCAAGAAATACAAAATCTTGTAGGGGCAATAGATAATCCAGAAGTATTTTTAGTAGTAAGTGCAGCTAGCAGGTATGAAGATATTATAGATATTATAAAAACTTATGAAGAATTTATAGATTTTAATCTAATATTTACTAAAATAGATGAAACTAATATAGTAGGTACTATACTAAATATAAGTTGTGCTACAAGCAAAAAAATTGCATATCTAACTACAGGTCAAAATGTACCAAATGATATAGAAAAATATTCACCAAAAAAAATATCTAAAGTATTATTAGGGAGTATGTATAAATAATGGATCAAGCTAAAGAACTTAGAAATTTAATGAATAATGCAACAAGCAATTTTCAGTCTAATATAAATGCAAGGGTAATAACTATAAGTAGTGGCAAAGGAGGAGTAGGAAAGTCAAATTTTTCACTTAATTTAGCTATTTATTTATCAAGTTTAAATCAAAGAGTATTATTAATAGATGCAGATTTTGGTCTAGCAAATATAGAAGTATTATTAAATGCAAGACCCCAATATAATTTTTATCATATTATAAAAGGTCAAAAAAGTATAATGGAAGTTATGATAGATACGCCCTATGGTATAAAATTTATATCAGGTGGGAATGGTCTACCAGAACTAGCAAATATTACTAATACAGAAACTAAGTATTTTATAGACCAATTTGCTCAGTTAGATAAAATAGCTGATATTATAATAATAGATACTGGAGCGGGTATATCAAAAAGTGTTACAAATTTTTTGATGGCGTCAGATGAACCTATTATATTAACAACTCCAGAACCAACTTCGTTTACAGATGCTTATACGCTAATAAAAATAATAAAAGAACAAAATAAAGACATAGATAAACTAAAAATGGTTATAAATAAGTGTGATGACAAATATGAAGGGGAAAAAATATTTGTAAGATTATCCACGGTAATAAGAAAATTTTTAGGAATAGAAGTAGAATATATAGGGTATATTCCAATTGATATGGATTTAGTAAGAGCCGTAAAACAACAAAAACCAGCAATTTTAGCATTTAAAGACAGTGATTATTCAAAAGCAATAATAAATATAGGAAATACTATCATGAATAAGCCAGTCGTTCAAAATGATGAGGGTGTAAAAGGATTTATGAAAAAACTTATAAATATTTTTGCAGGTTAAAAAAAAATAAAAAAATAAATTTTTTAAATTTTTTAAGAGAGGGAGTTTTTATTTATGAGCGATAGAACCATAATTGTTGGAATGGCAGATTTTAAAATTGCAAAAGATAATGGTATCTTAATGACAATTGGTCTTGGTTCTTGTGTAGGTATTGCCATATATGACCCCGTTGCAAAAGTTGGAGGATTAGTTCATGCGATGTTACCAGAAAGCAAAGATATTGCAAATAACAGCAATATAGCAAAATTTGTAGATTTAGCTACCATTAAAGTGGCAAAAGATATGATAGGTTTTGGAGCAAAGCAAGCCCGAATGGTCGCAAAAGTGGCAGGCGGTGCACAAATGTTTGCAAATTCCTCAAATCAGAAAAATATGAGAATAGGCGAAAGAAATGTAGAAGCCGCACAAAATATATTAAGACGTTTAGGAATAAGAATTATAGCACAAGATGTCGGAAAATCATTTGGAAGAACAGTGCAACTTAATGTACAAAATGGGGAATTTGTAATAAAAACAATAGAGCATGGTACATATTCTATATAATAAAGCCAAGATGATAACCAGCTAGAAGGCAATGTTATAGAAAAATAATAAATATTATGAAAGGAAAAGCTACTGAAAATATAAAAAAAATTAGCAATTTTTTAAAAATGAAAATTTTAAATAAAGGCCTACCAAGCCAAAATATTATTTATTATTAAATAAATATAAATATAAATATAAATATATATATGTAT
>JAWXUY010000286.1:0-2153 GCA_044425885.1 bacterium
GTCCATAGGCTGGTTAATAGCAGAAGTACGAACATCATTCGAGATTATTTTTATAATATTGTCTTTGTCGGCGAAAATAAAGCTAATCCCTAAGTAATTTTGTAAAATATTAACTTCTTGCTCTAGCGTAGCTATGCTATATCTACCAGTAAAAAAATAATCTTGGTTAAATACTTTAGATATTTTTTGTGTTTGATTTATTAATAAATCTCTTTGTTGATTTACAAAAAAAGAGCTAAAAGCTTTTGTTAGACCTATCCCTAAAAAAACAAAGCTTATTATAAGTATAAATACTTGGGTTAAAAACTGTTTTTTAAATATTTTCTTCATATTTTAAATTAAAAAGCTCCTTATATAATTTAATTTAATTTTCTTCTAAATACTTGATATTTTGGTGACAATTATAAAACATTCTTTCTTTGTCTATAACTTTATCCATATTAAAATTACTTATCTTTAAGTTTACAAGTGATTTGCAGTCACAAAACATCTCGTACATAAATTCAACGTTACTTGTATCAAAATTATCTAAATCCAATTCTTCCAAAGACACACAGCTATTAAACATACCTCCCATATATTTAACGTTACTTGTATTAAAACCGCTTAAATCTAATTCTATAATTAATAGCAATAGGTAAACCTTTGAGGTTATCTCCAGCTTTTCCCCTGCTCCACACCGGACGTGAGATTTTCACCTCATACGGCGCTCCAACAAATTTATCCTAAAATAAATTTATCTTGGGTCTTTCCCTCCACTCTTTATTATCAAAGTTTCATCAGTACTCTAACCCTACTCTCATTAAGACAAAGATAACTTCACCGTTAATTTAATTTTTTTAATTAACGTCTTATATATCACCGCTTCACAAAAGGTAAATTCTCCACGTTCTTAACTTTCCACGTTCCATTAATTTTATCTTTTCATATATCCTTAGGTACTTTCTTTGAGCCTGTTAGCTTGATTGTGCCTTTAACACAATAAGGATTTTTATAGCGAAAAATCTTACTAGTCCTCACTAACTCTGTATTTATTTATCTCATACAGTCTATATATTTCTATATATCTGGTTTTTAGACCCTTACATTCAAAAGTTCGTCAGCAGTCTCCTAAACTACATTCTTACCTTAGATATTTTATAGACCTCCGACCTATCTCATACTTGAACATCTATAGTTCACTTTTCCTTGTATAATTTATAAATTTTATTATACATTAGGGTATGTTCTCAGCCGTCTTTACCGAGCTTATAACCTCTTTGATTTTACCATCTCTAACGCTATTCGGAGTATCAAGGAAAGTATTTCAAGGCGTTACCCTATCATTCTACTTTTCAAATTAATAGTTCTTAATTCATTTTTATTGAATTAGGCTACACTTTTCATGTAGCAACGTGTCGCACTTTCACAACCATCAAACATACCGCTCATACTAGTAACATTTTTTGTGTTGAAATTAGTAATCTCTAATTCCTCAAGAGAGCTACACCATTTGAACATTCCCCACATATCAGTTACGTTGCTTGTATCAAAGCTACTTAAATCCAGCTCTAAAAGTGATGTACACCAATAAAACATAAATTTCATATCAACAACGTTACTTGTATCAAAATTACTCAAGTCCAGCTCTGCTAAAGTTCTACATTTATAAAACATATCTTTTAAGCTAACTTTTGTGTTTAACTTGGGTAAAGGAGGTAAAGGCGTTGCATATATCCAGTTTTCAAAATCTTGGTTTTCGTTCAATGACTCTCTAAACTCATCAGTTAAAGATATCAGTGTAACGCCATCTTCTAATAACTCTGTCTTATAAAACTTATATAAATCATATTTACTCGTATTATTTTTATTCATATTTTAAATTCCTTTCTTTAAATAAATCTTTAATATTTGTTATATACTTATTATTATAACACAAACACAAAATAGTTTGCAAATTTATTTTAATAAAATTTAAATTTAATTATATAATAATTTTATTTTATAATTAGCGGTTAAAAAACTTCGAAGTAATTGTCTATTTGGTGTAGGTTATCTGTAATTTGTAAAGATAACTGCCCCAAGATACGTGCTTTTTGAGGATTTAAAGTTCTACCGCTAATACAATTACTAGGGTAATCTTTTTGCTTAGTGACAGCTCCGTTAGAAACTCT
>JAWXUY010000287.1:0-2151 GCA_044425885.1 bacterium
AGTTGGTTTTGGTGGCTAGAGCATTTTTAAACTCCTTAGTAAAACCTTTTCCTTGATTATCATCGCCATAGAAATCATTTACGGTAAAATAATCTATGTGATAAGAGGCTCTTTTTATATACCAACTATTGATAGAATCTTTTTGAGATAATAAATTAAAATCAAATACATCTTTAAATGCGTTTGGATTTGAAGGAGTACTTTCGGAGAAATTTTCAAATTTATGATTTAGATTTAGGAAAGAGACTCTGGCTGTTAGTATATAACCTATTAGAGAGGCTTTAAAACTATTCAAGCTTGAATAACTATTTTTTTTAATTAACATACGAGAAATGTTTTTTCGTTTATTTATTATACTTAATGAATTGTTTAAAATTTCAAGAGATTCTGCGGTAAAAACCACGGCTGGCAAATTATTTTTTAATAACCAGTAATTTATTAAAAAAATAGGACTTATAGTAAAATCAAGTAAAATAAATAACCTGTCGACTTGATAAGCTAGCTTAAATAAATATTGATAAATAAATTCTTCTAGACTATACTCATCTACTTTTGGGGGTAAAATACCATTTAGATTATTTATAATTGTATTAATTTCATTTAGAGAATTACGAGTTAAATTTAAATAATCATAGTTTAATAAGTCAAGATTATTGAGGTCAATAGACTTGATATCTTTAGAGCCACCTGAAATAAATACTTTAAGCTTTAATAAATCTTGGATAGTTAAAGATTTGTTGGTATGGGCTAGATTATAAGTATAACCGATTGCTAATAAAGTATTTTTTGCTAACGCAAGACTTTCATTTAGAGGATTAATGCTATCTGCTTCAATTGATAAACAATCAGGAATTAATGACTTATCAATATTGAATATAGGATAGATTAATAAATGAGTAAGCTCGTAAGAGTGATGTAGCCTTAGGATTTCTAATTCAGGCTTAGTAACTTTTTCTAGAAAATTGCTGTAAGAATTTTTTATATCTTTAACTTTTGTATTGCTTGATGGTACTGACATATTATTAATATCAATAAACTCAGAATTGCTGTGTTCATCATTAATATCTTGATAATAGTCATTTAAATAATCATTTAAATAATCATTTAGAGCATTAGTAATCATAAAAAACCTCCATATAATATATATTAAATTATTAGATTAATATCATAATAATTTTTATAATAACATATATAGATAAAAAAAACAATACGTAGATTTTGTATATTTGTAAATTTTAATTTAAGATTTATGGCTAATTGTTGTAATAATCTAGGATACCAGTGTATATAGCCCAAGCGATATTTTTTTGATAACTGTCATCAGATAATAGATTTGCTTCGGAATTATTTGATAAAAAACCGCATTCGACTATAATAGCGGGTATATCAGTTTGCTTTAATATGTAATAACTGTCATTTGACTTAGCTACTCTGGTATTTGAATTATCCAGTTGAATAAGCCTGCCTTGAACAAACTCCGCTAACTGTTTACTGCTCTCAGAAGTTTCGTAATAGAATACTTGAGCACCTTTTACGCTACCACTAGTATATGAATTTTGATGAACGCTTATTAGTAAATCCGCATCTTGATTATTTGCTATGCTCTTACGCTCTTGCATATCAATAGATTTATCAGCGCCAAGAACAGAGTCATCTACTCTAGTGCTTATGACAAAGCAACCACCTTGCTCAAGATATTGATGTAGATAGCTGGCTATTTTTAAATTAATATCTTTTTCGAGAATACCATTTTCAGAAACTTTACCAGGGTCCCAATCACCATGACCAGCATCTATAAAGATAGTTTTTTGAGATAGAGGTATAGAGAAAGTAGAAGAAGCCTTACTGTTGTAACTTTTGCTATAACTTGAGAATAGACCGATAAAAATAACGAGTACGTATAATAATAATAACTTGTTGTTAGACATATAAGATAAATCCTTTCTTGAAATTTATTTAATTATTTTAAAATTTGACTTATTAGAGCTTATGACGTATACTTTATAATATTAAATAATATTAAATAATATTAAATATATTTTTTTTTGGAGTGGCGTGTAAATAAGGAGGTTTATTAACGATGGAAGAAACTAATAATACTAATAATACTAATAAAACCAATGAAAATAATAAGACACTTAATTTAGCAGA
>JAWXUY010000288.1:0-2133 GCA_044425885.1 bacterium
ATTATTTTAATTTTAATGATAGTCCTAATGAAATGAAAATACATATGCACTTAGACTTGCACGTTGGAAGAATAATTATAGGTAATAAAACAAAAATAAAAGAGATAACATTTTTAGAACTTGAGAAAGAGATAGTAAGAGTGAGGAGGTCTTTTTCAGTAATATTATTAGACGATAAAGGGAATATCACATATAAATTAAATATTAATTTATATGAAATAGAAGAACAAGAAGATGTTAAAATAAGAAAATCGTTATTGAATTTAACTAAAGACTTGATAAATGAGCCAGATAATGTTTTTTGCGACGAGTATATTTTAAATATGTTAGAATGCATAAATAAAGATACACCTCTTACATTACTAAATATACTTTACGTTGCAATGCAGTTGGGGGTAGATATTTCAAAAAAATTAAGTAGTGATGCACTGCATAAACTACTAAGCTATGTAATAACCGATATATCTACGCTAATAAGCAATTTAATAATATTAAGTAATGAAAATTTTAAGTCTGATTTTCCAGATGAATTAATAAATTATATTAATAATAACTTAAATAAATATACTATAGAAATTGAAGATTTAGAAGATATTTTAAATAGATTAGTAAACGAGCCAAATTCTATTAAAAATAGCATCTTGAACCTGTTGTATAATATAACAGAGATTTAAAAAAAAATTATAATAAATAAAAAAACTTAGATATTTTTGATTACCTAAGTTTTTTTATTTTAAATATTTTTAGCTAAGTTAGCTAAGCGTACCGATATATTCTTCATACTGTTCTCTTATAAAATTAGCGCCACTAATCCCCATAAACGGCATATGAGTACTTATCACTGCGCCTTTTAAGAAAGGTAAAGTAAAACGTATTTTTGTGTTAGTTTCGTCAGCTAAACTTATAGAAATATCATCAGCTAATAAAAAAGTTTTGCTTAAAGCTTTCATAGTATTGATTCTGTCTTTCTCAACTGGCATATAGCTAATATTATCGCTATCTAACCCTTTAAGACTATGTTTACACTCTACTTGAACTTCACAAGCCATATCTTCTAAAAACTTAGCAATGCCTTTGGCATTGTCATAATCACCATAAATATAAGCTTTTGGCTGATTGCTTCTCATCATGCGTAAGAACATAGGATAGTGAGAAGACTCGGCTATTTTTTCGTTTAACTCGTTTAATACTAACGGATTAATTTCAGCACTTAATACACTAGCTATCTGCTCTAACCAGTTAAGAGTGCCTTTGTAACCATAAGGGCAAGCATAAACATAAGGAATATTAAATTTTTCTTTTAGATACTCTGCTGTTTCTAGACCGCTTTCGCCTATTACTAAATTTACTTGAGCTTCTGACATAGTTTGTATTTGCTCTATACTCGTTTCAGTGAAAAGAGAAGCATGTAGGCTGTAATCAAAGGCTTCAAACATAAGCTTACTTAATTCATTAATATCCGACTCTATTCTATAGCTACCCATCGAAGCTCCTATAATATTAAATTTTTTATTATTTTTATTATCTTGATTATCTTTAGGTTCTTCTACTAGAGCTTTTACAATCTGCTTAGTTATCTCACGTTGTCCTGCGCTATAATCCCCTTTAAAACCGCCTTCATCAAGAGCTATTAATTTAGCTTTTACCTCTGGTTGCATTTGATTAGATATACCTCTTATATCTGTTCCTATTACAGATGATACTGATGAGGCTACTATAAACATTACTTTTGGTGAGAATACCTCGTCGACTTCTCTTATCGCATCTTCTAAACGCTCTGTATTACCCATTATAACATCGTCTTCACTCATATGAGTAGTAAATAAACGATTTTCTTTTCCTAAATTCATTTTGCCAAAAAATCCTACACTGTAATGCGTTGTTCCAGCTGGTCCATATTCTAGTATAACACTATCATCAATAGTTAATAAACTCCATAGTATACCCATTCTATCAGATGGTATTGGTAAAAATCTGCATAAACTCATAAATTAATTATCTCCTTTTAATTTTATATAATTTTAAATTAATTTTATATTTTAGGTATACCAACAGGGTGTCCTCCACCATTAGGCTTACCACCGCCCATACCCATTATTGGATTACCTTTTGGAGGCATTTTTTTAGGTTTAC
>JAWXUY010000289.1:0-2113 GCA_044425885.1 bacterium
CCCCCCCCCCCAGCATTTTTGCTTGAGAAGGGGTGATTTATGTATATTACTATAATATTTGAGTATGCAGTTTATATTTATTAAATATAAATTTAGACTTGGGGAAGTTCACGCAGTCAAATATTAGAGTTAAAAATATATATATTTAAAATCTTTAATTATGTAGTTGCTATAGATATTTATTTAAATTATTTGAGGGAATTTTTTAGGTATTTATTATTATAAAAACTATTTATTATTTTAAGGGTAATATGGAGCGGAAATGGAATTATGCACGTTAATAATTCAATTACTTTTATTTCAATATGTATTAATTTAATTATGTTTGGCTATGGCTTTGGCATAAATAAAACAACAAAAATAAAATGGCGTTATTTATTTAATAATTTAGCGTCATTTTATTTTATATTTTTTTATCTTTTTATCTTTCTAGCTTGTATTCTATACAATACCTCTAGTAATAAACGTCTTGGCATAAGCTTGGTAAGAAGTGGTACAATCCTTCCTACTCCATACGTAATAACAACTCTCTTATTAAACATACCTCTTATCCCATACTTCGCTACTTTCCTACTACTACCTCCCCCAAATCTCCTATCTGCTCCAGCTTTTCTATGAAAGCTTGTTCTTATCGTTGATGGACAAAATGCCCCTATGTATACTCCATTACTCTTATTACTTACTCTAAGCTCTTTATCTATCGCTAGTGTTAAGCTTAGTACATATGATTTAGTAGCATAATAGCTTGCTATTAAAGGACTCGGGAAAAATGCCCCTATCGAAGCAACGTTCAGTATATACCCCTTATTACGCTCTTGCATATCCTTCAAAAACAGCTTTGTTAATACGTGTAGAGCCTTGACGTTTAAATCTATCATACTAAGTTCTTCTCCTAAACTAGTCCCAGAAAATTCCCCCAAAACCCCAACTCCTGCGTTATTAATCAATATATCTATTTGCTCTTTTCTTAGCATATCATACAATTTAAAACAATTCTCCGTGATAGATAAGTCCATCGCTATAACTCTACAGTTGGGTAAATGCTTAAATCTCTCGTATAACTTCCTATGGTTTCTCGCCACTACAATAACTTCGTGACCATCTTTCGCCAAAATATAAGCCATCTCTTTCCCTATCCCGTCGCTAGCTCCTGTAATAAGGGCTTTCAAATATATCACACCGCCTTTTTGTTTTAATATATTTTATTTGCTAATTCTCTCTGTATGTAACCTTATCATAATTTATCCCCCAATATATATTTTTTCCTTCTAGGTGCTTTGGAGCTGATATTTTTAAGCTATTACAGAACCCAAAAGCATATTTTTCAATAGAAGTAACGCTATCTGGTATTATTATTTCTTTTAAGCTAGTACAGCCCCAAAAAGCCTTTTCCCCAATAGTCTTAACGCTATTTGGTATTACTATTTGATTTAAGCTAGTACAGTTCTCAAAAGCATTATTTCCAATAGAAGTAACGCTATCTGGTATTGTTATTTCTTTTAAGCTAGTACAGTAATAAAAAGCATCATATCCAATAGACTTAACACCATCTGGTATTGTTATTTTTTTTAAGCTAGTACAGCCATTAAAAGCAGAATATCCAATAGACTTAACACCATCTAGTATTGTTATTTTTGTTAAGCTAGTACATCCACGAAAAGCCTTTTCCCCAATAGTCTTAACGCTATCTGGTATTGTTATTTCTGTTAAGCTAGTACAGCCATTAAAAGCATATCTATCAATAAACTCAACACTATTTGGTATTACTATTTCTGTTAAGCTAGTACAGCAATTAAAAGCATTATTTCCAATAGACTTAACACCATATTGGATTGTTACTGTTTCTAAATTATTACAGTTATAAAAAGCATATTTAATAGACTTAACACTACCTGATATTATTACTTCTTCTAAGTCAGTACAGTTCACAAAAACACTATTTTCAGCTACCTTCTTTTTATCTTCGTTTTTGGGTGGTATAGCTCCAATAGTCTTAACACTACTTGGGATTACTACTTTTGTTAACTCTCTATAATCTGATAACTTCTTTTCCCCAATAACAGTATCCTTATTAATAACACCAATATTATTTGGTATTTCTATTTTTTTTCCA